>NZ_JBFRGA010000002.1:0-64994 GCF_052115105.1 Chryseobacterium sp. 2TAF14 | reverse complement strand
TGCTAGAAAAGCAGGAGGTCTTAATCCAGCTGTAATTATTCCTATTCTGTTGGTAATAGGTATTTGTATTTATTTATTCGTTCTTGGTAGTCCGGGAAACTTTAAAGATGCAGAAAAATTAGGTTCTGGATCAGTTGCTTTTTCAAGTGTTGAAGGGAAAGACATTCACCCAGATTCATTTTTAGGTATTATCTACAAAGGAGGGGTTATTGTACCGATCTTGATTACTTTCATGATCACGGTAATTGTTTTCTCTTTCGAAAGATATTTCATCCTTAACAAAGCTTCTGGAAAAGGAAACTTGGATAACTTCGTAGTAAAAGTAAGAAGTTTGCTAAACCAAAATAAAGTAGACGAAGCTTTAGAAGAGTGCGACAGACAAGAAGGTTCTGTTGGTAACGTCGTAAAAGAAGGTCTTACTACTTACAAAGCTTTAGCTCATGATACTACTCTTAATAAAGAGCAGAAAATGATTGCTCTAAACAAAGCGATCGAAGAGGCTACAACTCTTGAGATGCCAATGTTGGAGAAAAACATGATGATTCTTTCTACTTTAGGTACAGTGGCTACCCTAATTGCACTATTAGGTACAGTAATCGGGATGATTAAAGCATTCTTTGCTTTAGGTTCTGGTGGTGGTACTCCTGATGCTGCTGCACTTTCTACAGGTATCTCTGAAGCCTTGATCAACACTGCTTTAGGTATTGGTACTTCTGCAATTGCAATTATGCTTTACAACTTCTTTACTTCTAAAATTGACGGATTAACTTATAAGATCGACGAGATCGCTATGAGCATCCAGCAGTCTTTCGCAGAATTCAACTAAGAATTTTGTAGCAAGATATTTGCATTATTAGAAAGAAGTTTAATATTAAAAAATAATAAAATAATGGCGAGAGTCAAACCAAAAAGACACGGAGTAATTACGGATATGACGGCAATGTGTGACGTTGCTTTCCTACTACTTACGTTCTTTATCTTGACCACTCAGTTTAAAAAACCTGATGTGGAGCAGATTAAACCGCCATCTTCAATATCAGAAAAATTACTCCCTGATGCAAGTTTAATGACTATTAATGCAACACCGGACGGAAAATTCTATTTTCAGCCGGTAGATAACGCATCGGAAAGAGTAGATCTTCTAAAAAAAATGGGTGAGAAGTATAATCTTCCTGCTTTTTCTCAAAACGAAATCGCAGCATTCCAGAGAGTTCAGGCAGTTGGTGTTCCTATGGCACAACTAAAGAGCTTCCTTAACCTGTCAGAAGATGAGCGAAAGAATTATAAGAGTCCTACAGGGATTCCTATGGATAGTACTAATGGACAATTAGTTGACTGGGTAGAACAAAGTTTAAGCGTTAATCCTGATTACAAACTTGCAATCAAAGGAGACGTTACGACTAAATATCCTAAAGTTAAAAGTTTATTTGAGGGTTTAAGAGATATTGATTTTCTTAAATTTTGGTTGATTACGTCACAAGAAGGTAACCCTAACGAATAATATCGATAGAAATGGCAGAAGTACAAGTACAAGAAAAAGGCGCCAAAGGCGGCAAGGTACGTTCCAAGAAACAGAGTACCAGAGTTGATATGACTCCGATGGTGGACTTGGGTTTTCTATTGATTACCTTCTTTATGTTCACAACCACATTCTCTAAACCGAATGTTATGGATTTGGGGCTTCCGGCAAAACCAAAAAAAGATGCGCCAAAACCACCCCCGACAGAAATTAAACTTTCAAATTCAATTTCTCTTTTATTAGGAAAAGACAACAGAATATTTTGGCATCAGCAGGATAATACTTCTTTGACTGACCAAAATCTGAACGAAACTAACTTTGACAGAGAAGGAATCAGAAAAATAATTGAGCAAGCAAAAGCCAATGCGGCAGATAAAACTAAATTTACAGTTATTATCAAACCGACTGACGATGCAGTGTATAAGAACTTTGTAGACATTCTTGATGAAATGGCTATTACCAAAAGTGAGCAGTACGGTGTTACCGATCTTAAACCTTGGGAAAAAGCAATTTACGACAAGAAGGTAGGAAATCCGGCTAATGCTGCTCCTGCAACAAAGTAATTGAACCATTAAAATTGAATTACAATGGCAGATGAAAATATTTACAGTCAAAATCTTACTTTAGACGAGATTGTATTTGAAAATAGAAATAAAGAATATGGTGCTTACGATCTTAGACATCAGTATCCTAGATTACTGACAAAGTCTTTCATCATCGGGACTTCTCTATTCTTAGTGGCTGCTTTATCTCCGTTTATCTATCTTACAATTAAAAACATGAATGCTCCTGAAAAGCAGGAAGTTCAGTTAGATTTAAAAGATGTATTGCAGGAAGATAAAATCATTGAAGAACCTAAAGAAGAAGAACCACCTCCACCACCACCTCCACCAAAAGAAGAGGAAAAAATTGAGATTATCCAAAACGTAGTGCCGGAACCGGTGAAAGCTCCGAAAATTGAGACTCCACCACCTCCAATTTCTAAGCAATTAGAGACAACTACAGGTTTGAATAATCAGGAAGGTGTAAAAGCTCCTGCTTACACACCACCACCACCGCCGCCATCTACAGGAACAAGAACTTCAACTGCTGAGGTTAAGCCGCAAGTGAGTGAAACTCAGGTTTATAGCGAGGTGGAGCAAACTGCAGAATTCCCGGGAGGAATTAATGCTTTCAGAAATAAAGTATCAAGTAACTTTGACGGTTCAGCTATGAATGGTGATGAGGGTACAGTAAAGACAGAAATTACTTTTGTTGTTGAAAGAGATGGGTCTATTACTGATGTAAAAGCTAACGGTAAAAATGCTGATTTCAATTCAGAAGCTGTTAGAACAATTAAGTCTATTAAAAATAAATGGACTCCTGCAAAAATCAATGGACAATCTGTACGTTATCGTTTCAGACTACCTTTAACAATGAATTTTGAGGGTTAATTTATTTTAAATAATAATTAAAAAAGAGAAGCTTATGCTTCTCTTTTTATTTTTTTTAATATTTTTGTTGTATGATGTTCAATTGGTTATCCTTAGTGACAGGATTATTCTATATTATTCTCGGAATTGTAATTATAGTTTACAAATTCTTTTTTACTGTTTTGGAACCTACCGTTGCTTATCCATTGGGTGGGCTTGTTATGCTTTATGGTTTTTTTAGAATATGGAGAGCAGTTTCAAAAATTAAAAATAAAGGAGATAATGAATAAGCTGAAGCCAATATTCCTGTTGATTTTATTTTTAATATCAGCTGTAAACTGTTCCCAGAAAGAAGAAAAATCACCTTCTTATCATAAAGGTGAAATGACAATCCTTACTGACGAGTCATTTAAAAGTGTAACAGAAGCTTTGGCAGAAGGTTATATGATAAGTTATCCTGACACAAAGATTAAAGTTGTTACAAAAAAAGAAGATTTAGGATACATTGATTTGCTTAATGACAAAGCTAGAATTGCTGTAATGTCTAAAGAATTGTCTCCTGATGAAATTAAACTTTACGAAAAACAAGTTGATTTAAAATATTTACCTGCCAAATTTGCAGCCGATGCTGTTGTGTTTTTTGTTCCGAAAAACTCTTCAAAAACACATATTACAATGGAGGAAATAGCAGCAGGGTTACAATCAGATGATAAAAATTTTGTTTTTGACGGAACCAATTCCAGTAATCTGAATTTCGTAGCACAAAAACTTAATAAACAACCAAGAGATCTTAAGTTTTCTATAATTCCGGGCAGTGTAAATGTAATCGAAGAATTAAATAAATTTCCCGATAAAATAGGCGTCATCGGTCTTAATACAATAAGCCGTCCTTATGATAAAAATATAGAGAAGTTAAGAGAAACGATCAAAATTCTTCCTGTCACTACAAAGGGTGTATCATATTATCCAGATACTGAACAACTGAGAGAAATGAAATATCCTTTTACAAGAATTCTTTATTTCTTAACAAATGAGGGAAATTTTAACATTGCAAATGGTTTCATTCGGTATTCGTGTACACAACTTGGACAAATGATTGTCGAAAAAGAGGGGCTTCAACCATATAACATCTACAGACGCGAAGTGCAGATGCGTTAAAAAATATTAAAAAATATACAGTTTCAAACCGATTTAATTATATTGGTCTGAAAATTGTGTATTTCTAAGTCGGTTTTTTAGAATACAGATTAAAAATAATAATGAAAGATATAATGATTATGAATGTAAAGAAGATTGCTTTAGGGGCATCAGTGGTATTTTTTACCAACTTTGCTTTTGCTCAGACATTGCAAGATGGTATAAACAGTATTGATAGTGATAAGTATGCTGCGGCAAAAGCTAATTTCACTTCCATGATTGCGAAAGAGCCTACAACAGAAAATTATTTTTACCTAGGAAATACTTTTCTAAGACAGGCAGAACCTGATTTCGCTGCGGCTACTGACAGTTTTAATAAAGGGGTGGCTGCAGATAAAAAAGCTTATTTAAGTAAAATTGGTTTAGCTACAGTAAAATTAGGAAAAGGAGATAAAAGCGGTATCGCAGAAATTCAGGAGATAGTTTCAGATTCTAGAGAGAAGGATGCAGAAGTTCTATTCAGAGCTGCAGAAGCATTAACGATGTTTGAAAAAACAAATTCTCCGGATCTTGCAATTCAGTATCTTAATAAAGCGATTGAAAGAGCTAAAAAAGATGTACCTGCATATTATTACTACACATTGGGTGATGCTTACAGGTTAAAAAGAGTTCCTGGCGATGCAATGACAGCTTACGATAAAGCTTTGCCTTTAGCAAAAAATAAAGCTTCTGTTCATACCAGAATCGGAACTTTATGGATGGCAGCACAGCAATGGCAGCAAGCTAAAACAAGCTTAGATAAGGCAGTTGCAACAGACCCAACTTATGCACCGGCTTACAAGGCTTTGGCTGCTTATGATATCAAATATCAGGAAAATGCAAAAGCAACTCAGGATTTGATCAATTATACAAAATATGCTGATGAAGATCCTTATACACAATTAGAGATTGCAAAATTGTATTTCACTAATGAGGATTATGCAAATTCAAAAGCTATTTTAGATAAAATATTTGATAAGATTGATGATCCTATCAAATTTAAGCTAAGATCTTATGTAAATTATGCAGATGGTCAGTATGCTGAAGCAAAACAAAATATGGATTTATTTGTTTCTAAAGCAGAAAAATCAAGAGTTCAGCCTGCAGATCAGGGATTGATGGGATTAATTGCTGCCGGTTTAGCTAAAACTGAAACAGATGCTGCTAAAAAAGCTGCATTACAAGCTGAAGCTCAGCAAAAAGTTGCTATCGCAAAGGCGGCTAAAGACCAGACTATGAAATGGGATCTTGAAATGATTAAGATCAACGGCGGAGGAGCGACTCAGGCAAGCATTAATGCAGGACCAACTTCTCCTGAAGTAGAAGCTGCAAGAAAAGAGGTAGCTGCAAATCCTGAAAGTTCAGACGCATTGTATAAACTTGCAAACGCTTATCAGGAAGTGAAAAACTGGGACGGAGCAATTTTAGCTTGGCAAAAAATGAGCAGTTTATTGCCAGATTGGGCGCCTGCTTACTACAGTCAGGGATATGCTTACCAACAAAAAGGAAATAACGACACTGCAAAAATCTCTTATGAGAAATTTATTTCAACAGTAAAACCTGCAGATAGAGAAGCTAACAAGCAAACTCTTGCTTATGCATATTTTGCGGTAGCATTTATGGAGAAAGATAAAGATGTGGCTAAAGCTAAAGATTATGTTGCAAAATCTTTACAATTAGATCCTACTTATCAGGATGCTATCAATTTGAATGCAGAAATCAATAAGTAATTTAAAATTTAAATTATTCATATCAATACTTCCCATTCTTAATGTTTGGGAAGTTTTTGTTTAAACCCTATCTTTGAATAAACACAATCGGAACATTAGAAGAGATTATATATTTAAATTATTATCTAAATTATGAAAACAGATATACTTGCTTTTGGGGCTCATCCGGATGATGTGGAATTAGGATGCGGCGGAACAATTGCTAAATTAATTTCAGAAGGAAAAACCTGTGTTATTGTTGATTTAACGAAAGGTGAGCTTGGAACAAGAGGAACTGAGCAGACAAGAAAAGAAGAAGCGGCTGAAGCGGCTAAGATTTTGGGAGTTGCTGCAAGAGAAAACTTAGGTTTGAAAGACGGCTTTCTTGTCAATTCTGAAGAATATCAGATGGAGATCGTAAAAATCATCCGCAAATACAGGCCAGAAATCGTTTTAGCCAATGCAATTGATGACAGACATCCGGATCATGCAAAAGCAGCGAAATTAGTATCGGATGCGTGCTTTTTAGCAGGCTTGAGAAAAATTGAAACCGTATTGGAGGGTGAGATTCAGGAAGTATGGAGACCAAAGCAGGTTTTTCATTATATCCAATGGAAAAATATTCAGCCCGAATTTGTAATTGATATTTCTGAGCATCTTGACAAAAAGCTTGAAGCTTGTATGGCTTTTAAAACTCAGTTTTATGATCCCACTTCAAAAGAACCTGAAACGCCGATTACCTCAAAAGATTTTTATGAAAGTCTGACGTATCGAGCTCAGGATTTGGGTAGACTTTCGGGAGTGGCTTATGCTGAGGGATTTACGTCTGAGAAGTTAATTGCTTTGAAAAATTTTGACGGAATTGTTTGGTAATTAAAAATTCTTTCCTATATTTGCACCACCAAAAACGGTGATTGTAGCTCAGTTGGTTAGAGCGTCGGATTGTGGTTCCGAAGGTCGGGGGTTCGAGACCCCTCATTCACCCACAGTAAACACATTTTCTTTTTAGAGAATGTGTTTTTTTATTTAATGAAACGAATTGATTTCCATAAATAAAAGGAATGTGAGAGCATAAAAAAAGCATCCTTTCTCAAGATGCTTGTGTTTTTTAGATATCTTTAGATTTAAACTTCGTCATCAGAATCGATAGTGTACGTTCTGCTTTTGAAATCTTTATCATGCTTTTCTGAAATAACATCTTCACCTTTTTCGTTAATGATGAAATCTGTAGACTCATTAAACATCTCCTGAAAACTCTTAAAATCTTCTTTGTAAAGATAAATTTTATGCTTCTCGAATGTAGCTTCTCCATTCTCTCCGAAATTCTTTTTGCTTTCGGTAATCGTAAGATAATAATCTCCTGCTTTAGTCTCGCGCACATCAAAGAAATAAGTTCTTCTCCCCGCTTTTAACACCTTAGTGAAAATTTCATTTTCATGGCGTTCCTTGTATTCACTCATTATTAGATATTTTTTAAATCTTGTTAAGAACAAATATAAAATATTTCTGCCAACCACAAAATTTTTTTTATGATTTTTTTAACAATTCAAAATGTTTTGACTATGCCGTTGCAGAATTGGTAATTTCGCTAAGATTAAGAATTTTGTCTGCTCTTTGTGCACTAGACTCTCTATGCGTGATGATTATGGAGGTTGCGTTATTGATTTTGGTATCAATATTTTCAAGGATATTCTGTTCGGTTTCTGTATCTAATGCAGATAATGAATCGTCGAAAATAATGATATTTGGATCTTTAATTAATGCCCTTGCAATGCAGATTCTTTGTTTCTGACCTCCCGAAAGCATCACTCCGCGCTCTCCAACCATTGTTTTGTATTGT
The DNA here is from genome assembly GCF_052115105.1 of Chryseobacterium sp. 2TAF14. Lineage (NCBI taxonomy): Bacteria > Pseudomonadati > Bacteroidota > Flavobacteriia > Flavobacteriales > Weeksellaceae > Chryseobacterium > Chryseobacterium sp. 2TAF14. Next base: position 57,338 of record NZ_JBFRGA010000002.1, on the reverse strand, counting down.
TCTTTAAACTCAACAATGTTTTTGTGAACATCAGCAATTTTAGAATATTCAACTACTTTTTCATGGGTAGGATTGTCGATTGAAAACCCTATATTATTCTCAATAGAATCTGAAAAAAGATAGCTTTCCTGTGGAATATATCCAATGAAACTTCTGTAATTTTCCAGATTATGATCTTTTAAATTTTTACCGTCAATCAGAATTTCGCCTTCAGTGGGATCAATTAATCTGCATAGAAGTAAAGCAATGGTAGATTTTCCGCTGCCGGTTTTTCCCATAATGGCTAAAGATTTTCCGGCTTCTATTTTAAAACTTAAGTTATCTAAAGCTTTAATTCCTGTATTGGGATAAACGTAAGACACATTTTTAAATTCAATATCACCTTTAATCGGATAATTTTCAAAATTTTTGTTGTAAATCTCAGACTGTTTTTCCAAAAACTCATTAATTCGCTGCATAGAAGCTTCTGCTCTCTGATTGATTGAAGTTACCCAACCTACCATTGAAAACGGCCAGATCAAAATATTAATGTACATAAAGAAATCGGCTATTTTACCTACAGTAAGTTCGCCTGCAATATATTTTTGCCCGCCAATTAGAATCACCGCCACATTCAATAAGCCAATTACAAATAAAATAATGGTAAAGAAATATGCTTCAGTTTTCGCTAAATCTAAAGCTTTATCCTGGTAATCGCTAACTTTAATGCCATAATTTTTTTGGATATATTTTTCCTTTGCAAAGTATTTTACAACCCGTATTCCGGAAAAGCTATCCTGTACAAAAGTGGAAATTGCAGACTGGCTTTTCTGCATCACTTTAGATTTTTTATTGATAATCGAGCTTACTTTAAATATGATATAAGACAAAACCGGAAGCGGCAACAACGTCCAAACCGTCATTGAAACATCCGTTTTAATCATATAAAAACTGGTGATCAATAATAAAACGAGAAGATTTACAACGTACATTACACCGGGTCCCAAATACATTCTTACCGCAACAATGTCTTCACTCAACCTGTTCATCAAGTCCCCGATTGTTGTCTGTTTATAATCTGTAAGTGATAAATCCTGATAATGTCTGTAGATTTTATTTTTCAGCTCATATTCAATCCTTCTTGAAGCAACAATAATGGTTTGTCGCATCATAAAAGTGAAAAATCCGGTAAGAAGTGAGCAGCCAACAATAATGGCAACATAAATTAAAACTTGCTTGTTGAAGCCCAGATTTCCATGTTTTGTAAGCTCGTCAACCGATTTTCCGACAAACTGTACTTTATAGATGTTAAAAAAATTACTGGCGATGATGAAGAGTAACCCCCAAAACAATAATATTTTGTGCTTCCAAAAATAAGGGTTCAGAGTTTTCAGTGCTTTCATAAAGTTTCACAAAATTACAAAAATTGATGCAGACTGAGAATTTCATAAATTTTAAATTTTGTATCTTTGCCGCCATAAAAAGCTCTTTGAATGTTAGGAAGAAGACAAATCCGTGAAAAAGTAGTAGAATCGGTGTATTCGTACTACCAAAATCCGATAAAATTTGATGTGTTAGAAAAAAATATGTTTTCGGGAATAGAGAAAATCTATAATCTCTATATTTTTCAGTTGAATTTTTTGGTAGGTCTTAAAGATCTTGCAGAAAACCAAATGGAAATTGGTAAGAACAAGTATTTTAAAACTGATTCAGATGTCAATCCCAATCAAAAATTTATCAATAATCAGGTTTTAAAAAAGCTTGAAGAAAACCCTGAAAGATTATTTTTTTCTGGTCAGCATAAAGATTTGAAATGGGACTTGCACGATGATATGCTGGTGAAAACTTTTCAGCGTATGACTGCCGGAAAACGTTATCAGGATTTTATGAAGGAAGATGGTTATTCTTTTGAAGACGATCAGAAATTTATCGGAAAATTATTTTTAAGATATGTTGCCGAAAATGATGATTTCCATGATTACATCAGCGACAGAGAGCTTACTTGGGCAGATGATATTCATATTGCCAACTCGATGGTTCAGAAAACGATCGGTTTTATGAAAGAAGATGAAGAGAGCCGTACTTTAATTAAAATGATTAAAGATGAGGAAGACAAAACTTTCGCAAGCAAACTTCTTAGAGATACATTAAATAACTGGGAAGCCAACGAGAAAAAACTTTCTGAGCGCCTTGAAAACTGGGATCTGGAAAGAGTGGCATTGATGGATAAAGTTATTTTAACGACAGCCATTTCAGAACTGGACAATTTTGCCTTTACCCCTTCAAGAGTTATTATTAATGAATATATCGAGATTGCAAAAGTATTTGCTACAGATCGTTCAAATATATTCATCAACGGTATTTTAGATAAATATTGTAAAGATTTAAATAGAATATAAATTAAAATTAATTTAATATGAAAAAGACATTATCAATTATTGCTTTGTCTGTAATCGGATTAGGATTGGTTTCTTGTAAAAAAGAAGAAAATAAAGAAGTGCAAAATGCAGAAGTAATCGGAGTAGATACTACGAATGCGCCTGTTACAGATTCTACAACCACACCTGTAACTCCTACAGTTGCCGGAACTGAAGCTGCAGCTCCTGTAAAATCTAACCAGCCTACCACAACAATCGCATTGTCTGAAAGCAATTTCGATTTTGGAAATATTAAAAAAGGAGCAAAAGTAAATCATGTTTACGAAGTAACCAACACCGGTACAAACCCATTAATCATCTCTGAAGTAAAGCCTGGATGCGGATGTACTGCTCCTGATTTTACAAAAGAACCGATTATGCCTGGTAAAAAAGGGAAAATTACTTTAAGTTTTGATTCTGCAAACTTTGACGGCGCTGTACAAAAATATGCTGATGTTTTTGCTAACGTAGAAAATGCTCCTGTAAAGTTGACATTCAATGCCAATATTCAACCTTAATACTAAGAATATGTTAACATTGTTTTTACAAGCACCTGCACAGGGAAATTCTACCACCATGCTGATGATGATGGGAGTAATGGTTATCGGATTTTATTTTCTGATGATCAGACCTCAGATGAAAAAGCAGAAGCAGGAGAAAAAATTTCAGGAAGAGTTGAAAGTGGGAACCAGAGTAGTACTTACTTCTGGTCTTCACGGGAGAATTGCTCAGATTCAGGAAGACGGAGTAGTGATTGAAACGCTTTCCGGAAAACTGAAATTTGAAAAAGCGGCTATTTCAAGAGAGTTTACTGAAACCCGTTTCGGTGAAAAAGCGACGAAAACTGCTGATAAAAAAGAAGTGATCGATACTGAAAAGAAATAATTTAGTTTTAAATAATATTGCAAATCGGCGCGGTGACCTTTGGTCACCGCGCCGATTTTTTTATAATGATATAACACAGCAAAGCAGAGTGAAGAATCTAACTTAATAATCTTAACCACTTAACTAAAACTTAATGGATAAAGTTTTAAAAGACTTCTCCTTCGTCGAAATGACAAACCATTTAGTCATTGTGTTTATTTGTGAAAATATTAGTGGAATTTGTGTTTAAAATTTAAAATAAAATAACTTTGCCCAATGAATCAAAACAAAACCGTTCTCATTCTCGGAGCAAATTCTGATGTCGCCAAACAGTGTATTTTACAGTATATTGAAAAAGGTTTTGTCATTATTGCTGCTTCAAGAAACACCCATTCTTTAGAAAATTTTGTTCAGCAAAATAATCTCAATTCAAAAGTTTCGGTTTTATCTTTTGATGCTACAGATTTTGATTCGCACCAAAAGTTTTATGATGAGCTTCCAACAAAACCTCATCTTGTAGTTTACGCAGCCGGATTTTTAGTTGATAATGAAAAAGCATTAAGCGATTTCAAAGGAACTCAACGAATGATGACGGTTAATTATATGGGCGCAGTTTCTATTCTAAACATTATTGCAATGGATAAAAGCAATAAAAATTTAGAAAGAATCATCGGATTGTCCTCTCTTTCCGGAGTGAGAGGAAGAAAAAGTAATTTCGTTTACGGAAGCACAAAAGCCGCTTTTACAACTTATTTGGCAGGATTGAGACAGGAATTATTTCAGAGAAATATTACGGTTAATGTTTTGGTAAGCGGATATATCAATACAAAAATCAATGCAGGTTTAGATCTCAATAAAAGTCTTCTCATGGAACCTGATTATGTTGCAAAACATATCGTAAATGCAGGAAATTCTTTTACGATTGTGCCAAACTTTAAATGGAAAATGATTTATTTTATTTTAAAAATTTTGCCTGAGAATTTGGTGGCGAAGCTGCCGTGATTAAAACTGTCTTTCTTTGCTAAGTGAAACGCCTTTGCGAACGAAAAATATTTTCAAACATTTTAAAAAAACTTTGCAGACTTTGCGTTTATAAATATTAAAGATTCTCCAACAATTCCAACGCCTTCATCATATCAATTCCCTTTCCCAAAACAGGTTTAAACAAATCTCCTTTTTCTTTTATTCGTTCCAGAGCATTTTCAATAGTGAAATCTGTTGGTTTCAATCCTTTTCTTAATTCGCCCCATTCTAAAGGCATTGAAACTGATGCGCCTTCTTTCGGTCTCACGCTGTAAACACTTGCCAAAGTTTGTCCCTGTCGGTTTTGAAGATAATCGAGGTAGATTTTTTTGTCGTCTCTTTTTTGTAAACTTCTTTCCAATGTTGTGATTTTTGGAAGCTTTTCATTCACCTGCTTCATCAGAATATGAGCAAAATCTTTCACCTGATCATAATCGTACGCTCCGCCCATCGGAATATAAATGTGAATTCCCGTACTCCCTGAAGTTTTACAATACCCTTTTACTTTAATCGAGTTTAAAACCTTATTCACCTGTAAAGCGGTTTCGATAACATCATCGAAACTGTTTTTCTTGGAAGGATCAAGATCTAAAACCAAATAATCGGGATGATCCAGATCCGGAAGAGAAGAATTCCACGGATTAAAATCAATACATCCTAAATTATTCAGGTATGCCATTGTTGCTTTATCATTACAAATGACATAATCGATGTATTTATCGGTAGATTCGGAATACACTTTTGTTGTTTTAATCCAGTCCGGAAAAGAATCTCCCGCATCTTTCTGGTAAAAGCCGGATTTGTCGATTCCGTTGGGAAAACGATTCAAAGAAAGCGGACGGTTTTTTAAGTGCGGTAAAATGTATTCTGCTACAGATTGATAATATTCTACAATCTCGCCTTTGCTGATTTTATCTTTCGGAAAGTAGATTTTATCCTGATTGGTGAGCTTTATTTTGTGACGGTTCAGGGTAATTTCGGTGTCTTTTTCAAGATCGTTTTCGGTATTTTCGGTGGATTTTTTGGTAGCCATACTTTTAGATTTAGTAGTTTTTTGAGTAATTTTTTTTACTGAATTACTGATCTCATTTGCATCTTTATCTTCCCGGAGCGCCACAAAAACAGGATGGCGGAACATTCCGTCTTTGGTAATTTCAGAATATTTTATTTCGCAGACCAGTTCAGGTTTCGTCCATGTTACCGGCATATTTGTTTTAGGAATGGTTTCGAAGGGCGATGTTTTTATGACTAGTTTTTTCAGCCTTTGATGAAGCAGATTTAATAATTCGTTATTAAAACCGGTTCCCGTATGTCCTGAATATGTCAATTTTCCATTGATATATTTTCCCAAGATCAAAGCGCCAAAACCTTTTCTGGAACCTTTTGGCTCTGTAAAACCGCAAATAATGGCTTCTTCGGTATTCGTAAATTTTATTTTCAGCCAATCGGTAGTTCTGCTGTTTTCGGTATAAATGCTGTCTGATTTTTTGGCGATCATTCCTTCCAATTTCATTTTTTTCATCTGGTTAAAAAAGGAAATTCCTTTTTCGGGAACGTGATCACAGAACTTGATCAGATCGGTTTCAACTAAAGCATCTTTTAAAAGTTCTTTTCTTTGAATTAACGGCAGTTCTTCAGTAGAATGGCCATTCAGCCAAAGCAAATCAAAAACCTGATACGTTAAAGCCAGATTCGGGTTGTCGCCAATTTGCTGCAACAATTGGAAATTGGGTTTCCCGTTTTCGTCATAAGCAACAATTTCGCCGTCAAGAATCATTTTGTGTTTCTGCTGACTAAAATCTTCGGCGATGGTATCAAATTTAGACAAAAAAGAAATCCCGTTTCGGGAATAGAAAAGCGGTTGTTTTTTGCTGAGATCTGCTACAGCACGATAACCGTCCCATTTTATTTCAAAAATCCAGTCTTCGTTATCAAAAGCTTCTTCGGAAGATTTTGCGAGCATCGGTTTAATGAATTTTTCGAGTTTTTTTTCGTCAACTAAAGAGTTGAATCGTTGAAATTTAGGTTTTGTTTCAGAAGTTATGACTTCTTTTTGCTGCTTTTTAGGCTTTTTTTTTTCTCTAAAAATTTGGTAACCTGAGAATTTTTGGCAGTATTTTCTTCGGCATCATATTTTTCTTCCGCAAATTTATCTTTATGTTTAATCAAAAGCCAGGCGTTATTTTCGGCATTTTTCATTTTTACCAAAGCAAATTCACCTTTCAGCTTTTTGCCATGAAGAATAAACTTCAGCGAACCAGCTTTCAATTCTTTCAACAGTTCTTTTTCGTCAGAAAGTTTGCTGGTTTCATCTAAAGGCTCATAAGTTCCGCTGTCCCATACTTCGACTTGTCCGGCTCCGTAATTTCCTTCAGGAATATTTCCTTCAAAATCTTTATAATCATAAGGATGATCTTCCACCATCATCGCCAAACGTTTATCTTCCGGATTTAAAGACGGCCCTTTCGGAACGGCCCAGCTTTTCAGAACGCCTTCCATTTCCAAACGGAAATCATAATGCAGTCTTGATGCAGCATGACGCTGAATCACAAAAATAAGCTTGTCTTCACTTTTTTTTGTTTTTCCTTTCGGTTCGGTGGTTTCATCGAACTTTCTTTTATTATTGTAATCTTTAAGTGGCATAATCAGGAAGCGCTTTTAGATTTTGGAGTTTGTAAACTGGCTTTCAGCTGAGCCATCAGATCAATCACCTTACCTTCTTTTGCTGGTGCAGCTTTTTTGGTTTTTACGCTCTTGCCTTTTGCTTTTTTCTTAATGATTTTCAGCAAAGATTCAGAGTACGTATCTTTATACATTTCGGGGTCGAATTCCTGGGAAAGTTGCTCTATTAAACTTACTGCCATTTTCAGTTCGGCTGGTTTCGGAGCTTTTTTAGCGGGAATTTTGAGGTCTTTATAATCCCTGATTTCTTGGGCAAATCGCAATCTGTTTAGAACTAAAACATCGTCATTATAAGGACGGATTAATCCAATTGCTTCACTGTCGCGAAGTACAAATGTTCCTACACCGACCATTTTAGTTTTAGCTAAAGCGTTTAACAATAACCGATATGCGCTTTCACCATTTTTCTGTGGCTCCAGATAATAAGGATTTTCAAAATATACTGAATCTACATCAACTTCTTTTACAAACTGATCGATTGAAAGTATCTTCGATTTTTCAGGACTTGCGGCTTCGTAATCTTCTTCTTCGAGAATGACGTATTTATCATCCATCAAATAGCCCTTTACAATATTTGCCCATTTTACTTCTTTGCCTGTTTTTTCGTTAACTCTTTTGAATTTGATATTTGAGTAATCAGATTTATCAAGCATATCCAAATCCAGTTTGCTGGTTTCGGTTGCCGAATAAATTTTTACAGGGATATTGACCAAGCCAAAGCCAATGGCGCCGTTCCAAATTGCTTTCATTGTACTTTATTTTATGTTAAATCTACAATGATTGTGCCGAGGAAAAGTTATTTTGAGTTTGTGTATTTGTTTAAGGTATTTAATAATGTGTTGTATAATGGATTTCTATTCATAATTAATTATTATGAATATATTCAAATTTATCAGTTGTAATATCTCCGATGTCGGCATCCAGATAATATTTTTTAGAAATAATAATATATCTGTTCTTTTCATAACAATGTCTAATTACTTCAATTGGAATAATTTCATTATTTTCTAAATTAATATATCCTGGAAAATGATCACATCTGTATCGCCCCTCTGTATCCTGAAAGTTTGTGAAAACATCTTTTAAATCATCTTGGCTAAAAAATATTCCGTTAATTTCTACGGAAATAATTTTGTTGTGTGCTAAAGTATTCTTGAAATCTAATTTTATTATTTGTTTTCCTCCAGAAAAGCAAAGTATGCTAAATGTAATCAAAGCTCCTGCAATATAAAAATTCTTCGAAATTTTTTCTGAAACTTCACGCTGCAAATTGGATGGATAATGAAGCATCTTTTTTGATAAAACTATAAGGAAAAATACAATTCCAATTATTGCACAAATAAATCCAAAAGCAGAAAGTATTGAAATGAATGTTTTCATAATAAAAAAGCGGAGAAAAAATTCCCCGCTCCTAATTTATGCTTTTAAATTTAATTGTAATTCCAGTTCGTCGAGCTGTTCATCAGCAATCGATGAAGGTGCGTCAATCATCACATCACGTCCCGAATTATTTTTAGGGAAAGCGATATAATCTCTGATCACCTCGTTCCCATCAAGAATCGCTACCAAACGGTCAAATCCGAAAGCCAAACCACCGTGAGGCGGCGCTCCGTATTTGAAGGCATTCATCAGGAATCCGAACTGTGCTTCTGCTTCTTCTTTTGAGAATCCTAACAAATCAAACATTTTAGATTGAAGATCTTTGTCGAAAATTCTGATCGAACCTCCACCGATTTCGTTTCCGTTCAATACCATGTCGTATGCGTTGGCTCTTGCTTTTCCGGGATCTGTCTCCAATAAATGGAAATCTTCAGGTTTTGGAGACGTGAAAGGGTGGTGCATCGCGTGGTAACGTCCGCTTTCTTCATCAAATTCCAATAATGGGAAGTCAACAACCCAAAGTGGTGCGAATACATTTCCTTTTCTTAATCCCAAACGGTTTCCAAGCTCCATTCTCAACGCAGAAAGCTGAGTTCTTACTTTGTGCTCGTTTCCGGAAAGAATCAACATTAAATCTCCTTCTTTTGCTCCGAATTTTTCGATGATTTTTGCTAAATCTTCCTCGTTGTAGAATTTATTCACCGAAGAAGTTTTTACACCGTCATTCTGGAATTTAGCCCAGACCATTCCCGAGGCTCCGATTTGTGGTCTTTTTACCCAATCAACCAACTCGTCGATTTGTTTTCTTGTATAATCTGCACATCCTTCAACATTGATTCCGACAACTAATTCCGCTTCATCAAATATTTTAAAATCTTTTCCTTTTACTAAATCATTCAGCTCCACGAATTCCATTCCGAAACGGATGTCCGGTTTATCATTTCCATATTTCTGCATCGCATCTGCGAAAGTCATTCTTGGGAAAGTTCCGAATTCCTGACCTGTAATATCTTTTATTAAAGTTTTAGTCATTCCTTCAAATACATTCATCACGTCTTCCTGTTCTACGAAAGCCATTTCGCAGTCGATTTGTGTAAATTCCGGCTGTCTGTCGGCTCTTAAATCCTCATCACGGAAACATTTTACAATTTGGAAATATTTATCCATTCCGCCAACCATCAACAATTGTTTGAAAGTTTGCGGAGATTGTGGCAATGCATAAAACTGTCCCGGATTCATTCTGCTTGGAACGACGAAGTCTCTTGCTCCTTCCGGCGTAGATTTGATTAAAACAGGAGTTTCAACCTCAATAAATCCTTCGTCTGAAAGATAATTTCTTACTTTCTGTGCCATTTTGTGACGGAAAATCAATTTATCTTTTACAGGATTTCTTCTGATATCAAGGTAACGATATTTCATTCTTAATTCTTCGCCACCATCTGTTATATCTTCAATCTTAAAAGGCGGAAGCTGAGATTCATTAAGAACCGTTAGTTTTTCAACTAAAATTTCAATTTCCCCTGTTGGAATATTTTTATTTTTATCCTTCCTTTCACCTACTTTTCCGGTAACTTGGATAACAAATTCACGATTTAATTTTTTTACTTCTTCAAACAATTCAATGGAAGAAGTTTCTTGGCTAAAATATAGCTGAGTAATTCCGTAACGATCTCGAAGATCTATCCAAATCATAAATCCTTTATCACGAATGGTTTGTACCCATCCTGAAAGTGTAACTTCTTCATTAAGATTTTTTAGAGATAATTCTCCGTTTGTGTGCGATCGAAACATTGTTTTTGATATTAGATATTAGACTTTTAAGTGTCTGATTTTTCGTTTGCAAAGATAAGATTTTTCTGTGTCTTTAAAATAAAAATCTTCCCCATTCTAGGATAAGGGAAGATTTTAAATATTTTTTTAAAATTATTTTTTGATGAATTTAGATTTCAGAATAGTTCCGTCATCATTGTGAGTTTCAAAAATGTAAATTCCGGTTGCAAGTTCTGAAATATCAAAAGAACTGTTGCTGTTTTGGCTTACCTGGATCCTTCTTCCAGCAATATTGTAAACTTTAATTTCTCTGACTGATGCTTTTCCTACAAATATCAAGTTGTTTCCTTTTACTGCAAAAGAAATTTTGTCAGTTTTTTTTGTGTCATTCACAGAAAGATTTCCCGATCCGTAGATAACATTATCAAGCTTTGTAGATGCATGGTTGTTTAATCCTACAAATTTAAACGCAATATATTGCTGAGATGAAGCCGGAACTGTATATGTGAAAGTTTGCGGCGTTGTTGTCTGTAATGTCACTGCTGCTCCAAGTGAGGTGAATGATGCCATATCTGTTGGGCTGGAAACCAAACCTGCTTCAACGGCTCCCATAAATCCTGATTGAGTAAATTTTGATGCTTCAAAACTTAATGTTTTTGTTCCGTCGGGTGCTACAATCTGCGGCGAAATAAGATAATGGGGAACATTTACCTGTGTAAATGCGTAAGCTTGTACAAATTTATTGCTTCCGTCTTCGTTGATCACCATCATGTAATTCTGAAAAGCTGTGGGAACATTCATTGTCCAGTTATTTTGTGGAAAAGACGGAGTGTCTGAAATAAAAGAATCAAAATTTTCATTAATTGAACTTAACTGAGCCGAAGCCAATGATGAAAGCCCAATGAAAGAGGCAAAGAGTAATATTTGTTTCATAAATAAAGATTTTATATTATGATAACAAAATTAATCTTAATTTTTATTTATTCTAAATAAATTGATAAATGTCATAAAATTATTATATAAAAACAAAAAAAACTCCCCGAAGGAAGCTTTTATACTGTATGTTATAAATTTTCTAAAGAAGTGCAGCAGTTTCAGGGTGCTTGTTTTCTAAGGCATAATCTTTAGCAGTTTTGCCGTTACGATCTTTTACATCCTTTTTTGCTCCTTTTTTCAAGAAAAGTTTTACTGTATCTGTATATCCGTATTTTGCAGCATACATTAGCGGAGTAGTGTCGCTGCACGATTTGTTTACATCTACGTTATTGGCAAACAGGTAATTGATTACGTTTACCCTTTCGTATCTTGCGCTTAATGACAAAAGATTGTACTGAACTTCTTTGATGTCGAAACATTTGGTAAGCTCATCTTTCTTGAAAACCTTTTTTACATCTTCTATTTTATCGGTCTGGAAAATTCTCATTTTATCACCAGAAAGCTCTTGTGCAAATAATTGATTACTAAAAACAGCAATTCCAAATAATAAAGTAGTAGTAATTATTTTTTTCATAAATTTTAATTTTATCTAAACAATATACAAAGCTAAATAATTTTTTTGATACATGTTGCTAATTATTAATCCATTTCGTTGCTTTTTCCAAAATTTTGGGCTCGTTATTTTCTTTTCTAAATGTATATTGCTTTATGTAGCTATTTTTATTAATATTTTTTTTCATTAAAATAAAAATACCGAAGCGTAAACTTCGGCATTTTTCAATATTTATAATTAGTAAAAAATTATTTTCCTCCAAAAAGACCACCGAGAATATCTCCTAAACCGCCGCCGTTTTGCTGCTTTTGTTGACTGCCACCTAAAACACTTCCTAAAATGTCGTTCAGAGGATTTCCCGAAGATTGCGATTGATTACCTCCCAAAACACTTCCAAGAATATCATTTAGAGGATTTGACTGTTGCTGTTGAGCCTGAGTTTGCGCACCGCCCAAAATTCCTCCTAAAAGGTCGCCAAGACCTCCCGATCCAACGTTGTTTTGTTGTTTTTCTTTCCCGATATAACCCATAATTAGCGGAGCAAGCATGGCTAAAATGGGACCGATTTTGTCGATAGAAATACCGGTATTTTGAGACAATTGATTTTCTACATTACCTTTTTCACTTCCGAAAATATGAGAAAGTATCGATCCGCCTTCACTTTGTCTCGCTTCAAGCTGTGAAGTATCGTCTAAAATACTTCCGTCGTGATCTTTATCCAATGCATTATTCAGTGCTTCGGCTTCTTTATTGTCCTGAGATTTATTTCGCAGATAAGAAATAACCAATGGAGTTGCCACCGCCAAAAGTGCGATGACTTGGTTCTTACTGATTCCGAATTTGTTTTCAGCCTGTTCTGCAACCTGATTTCCTGTGTTGCCTGTAAGTAAATCAATTAAACTCATAATTTATGTCTTTATATTTAATCAAAGATGATAAAATTATTTGAATTTGAAACGGAATAAATAAGATTATAATTTAATGATCTCTTCTCTATCCTGATAATTTTCTCTGATTTCAATAAATTCTAAAGACTGTTCTCTTAATTTTTCTACATTATCAGTAGTTGTTCTTTTTTCAATGGTAAATTCTAAACATCCCAAATTATTGTGCAGCCAAGGTAGCATATAATAACTTAGCCCTCCTTTGTATGCTTTTTCTTCCTGGAAACTTCTTGTTGCTGGTAATAATGAAGCTATCTTGTAAGATCCTATATAAAATAAAGGAATAAGAATAGTTATAAATTGTAAGCTTTTCAAGTTGTATTTCATACTTAGTGATTTTATTCCAAAGCCAATCATCATGATTATCATGAAATAACTTGGAATAAAAAAAACATAATTATCTGATACCGCATAAAATGTTGCAAAACCAAAAGTGAATGAAAAAGAAATGGCTATAAATGGAAACACATTTCTGTGATTTTTGAAAATTTCGCGTATTCCCAAAGGAATAAAAATCAAAAAGATGTTAAAATTGTAAACTAAAAAAAGAAAAGATTTTAGAAGATCTTTTAGTAATTCTGAAGGTCCTTGCCTGAAAGTGTCTTCTATCCAAGTTCCGGTTCCGGTGATAAAAGTATATTTTACAGGTATCTCAGCCAAATAATTAACGAGGAACATTGCACAAAAAATCAATGTAAATAAAGAAACTGAAATGAAAATGCTTCTTTTAAAATGTTTAAGCTGATAAAGAAGTACACAATAAGCAGGAATCAACATAATATTCTGGATGTGAACCCACATGCTTATTCCTAAAAAAACTCCTGTTAATAGTAAGTTTTTTAATGATGGACTTTTTAAAGATTTTATAGAAAATAGCAGAAAAAAGATTACCCAGATTGCGTTAAATGTATAAACCTCAATAGTAGAGGCACTTCGCCAAAACGTAAAACTCATCCCCAAAACTATACTGCATGTTATTGCGATCCAGTTTTCTATAATAAATTTTTTAATTAAAATGTAGAGTAGAGAAATACTTATAGCGGCAGGAACTACAGACATTAACCGCATAGTCATAACACTATCTATGTTACAAAATTTTGTAAAAAATATGGCAGTATTAAGGTAAAGGAAATGTGATAATGGGGTTACCTGGTTGGTAAATAATTCTTTTTCCACATCCAAAAGAAAGCCTATTCCGTCACCAAAAGAAACTTTTGAGAAGCTCGATAAATAGTAAACACCTAAAAATAAAAAGAAAAGAAGGAAAGGAATAAATTTTTTATTCATCTAATTAATTTTTCAAAATCGGAACATTCGAGCAAGCCTCACCAAACATCAGAGATTTTACAATTGGCTGAATTTTTTCTACCAGCTCTACGTAAGCATTTTCAGGAATTGTCTTATCTGAACAGCCTTTTACCAAAACTCTTTTTCCTTCCATGCCGGAAAAATCATAGCTTGTAATGGCGTCGTGCATTAAAATTATTTCCAGGTTTTCCAGGTTTCCGAAAACGATTTTCTTTGTAACACCGCTCAGTTTGGCCGTAATTAAAAAATAAGCCCAAAGCGGAACGATCGCATCGGCAGAATTGTAGATATAAACGTAGGTATCCTGATATTCTTCAGTATTAATTGCAGTCACTTTTTCACGGAAGTCTTTTTCTTTCAAAATCATTTCCATGAAAAGGAAGTCTTTAAGGTCGATCCCTTTTCTGATCCCTTTTGGAACCAGATCGGTAAGGTCAAAATTAATTAATCCGCTTGCAGCTACTTTATTTTTTATTTCAAATTCTTCTGACATTTTTTTATCATTATCTTTGAAGCAAATTTACTTAATTATAATTTGAAATTTGATGTTTGAAATTTGAGATTAAATGTCGTTTCAATAGACAAAATCATTCATCGCCCATCAATTATCATTTATGAAATATTACATCATCGCAGGTGAAGCTTCCGGAGATTTGCACGGAAGCAATTTAATGAAAGCTTTAAAAGCGAAAGATTCCAACGCAGAATTCAGGTTTTGGGGTGGAGATCTGATGCAGAAACAAGGCGGTACTTTAGTAAAACATTACCGAGATTTAGCTTTCATGGGATTTTTAGAAGTTGCAATGAATCTCAGAACAATTCTGAATAATATTAAAATCTGTAAAGAAGATATCAAAAATAATAAACCTGATGTTTTAATTTTAGTTGATTATCCAGGTTTTAATTTAAGGATTGCAAAATTTGCCAAGGAATTAGGAATTAAGATTGTTTATTATATTTCGCCTCAACTTTGGGCCTGGAAAGAGGGCCGTGTTGAAATCATCAAAAAATATGTTGATGAAATGATGGTGATCTTGCCTTTCGAGGAAGATTTTTATCATAAACATGGCGTAAAATCTCATTTTGTGGGGCATCCTTTGCTGGATGCAATTTCTACACTTCAGGAAATTACTGTTGAAAATTTCAAAGCTGAAAACGGCTTAAACGAAAAAGAAATCATCGCACTTTTACCGGGTTCCAGAAAACAGGAAGTTGAAAAAATGCTTGAAATGATGCTTTCCGTTCGCCCTCATTTTGAAAATTATCAGTTTGTAATTGCGGGTGCGCCAAGTCTGGATAAAGAATTTTACCAAAAATATGTGGATGAAAATGTGCATTTTGTTTCCAATAAAACCTATGATTTGCTGAGATGCTCGAAAGCTGCTTTGGTAACTTCAGGAACTGCGACTTTGGAAACTGCTTTGTTGAATGTTCCGGAAGTGGTTTGCTATCGCGGAAGCAAAATTTCTTATGCAATTGCCAAAAGACTGGTGAAAAATATCAAGTATATTTCTTTGGTAAACCTGATTATGGATCGGGAAGTAGTGAAAGAATTGATTCAAAGTGAGCTGAATACCAAAAATCTTGTGAAAGAACTGAATTTTATTATTGAAGGCGAAAAGAGAATCGAAATGCTCACTGATTTTAAATTACTCAGAGAAAAACTTGGTGGAAAAGGTGCAAGCGAAAATGCAGCGGATGTTATATTAAATCTAAAAAAATAGAAATAATTTAATCTTCGTATTCTGAAATTTTTTAACTTAGTTTGTTCAAACACAGATGATTTTGAACAGGTAGCCTCTTTTGATTCTTGTCACTTCTTTTATCCTTGGAATTTTCTTTCAGGATATATTTTCTTTTGAGCAAAATTTTATTTTCTTCATTATACTGTTTTCTATTCTGATTTCCGGATTGTTTTTCCTGAAAAATCGAATTTTATTCAAAATCAGGAATGTTCTTCTCATCATTTTGTTTTTCGGATTGGGAATTTCTTTTCACTTTTATAATAATTTGAATGAAGAAAAATTTAATTTGAAAACCAATGAGACTATCGTTTTTAAAATTTCAAAAAAATTAAATTCAAACGAAAAGTATAAGAAATATGAGGTTTTAGCTGAGGTTGAAACTCAAAGTTTTGAAACGATTGTTAATATTGAAAAAGACCAGAAAGAATTAGATTTCAATCATTATTATAAAGCGAAAGCTTATGTTGTTCAGTCCAAATCTCCTGAACATGATTTTCAGTTTGATTATTCTAAATATTTAAAGCGGAAAAATATTTTTTATCAATGTTACATCAATGGGGAAATTGTTTCTGCTTCAAGAAATGATTTGAATTTTTCAGAGAAAATCAAGCAAAAACGCCTGGAAACTTTGCAGAAAATTGATGATTCTAAAATGAGTTTCCGCAGCCGTGAATTTTTAAAAGGAATTATTCTTGCCGACCGCACAGAAATAGATTCTGAAACTGTTCAGGATTTCAACCGTTCCGGTCTGGTGCATTTTTTGGCGATTTCGGGAACGCATATTGTCGTGATTTTCGGAATGTTTTATTTCCTGATGATGAGGTTTTCGCCGGTTGGTTTTAAAAAATATGCTGTTATCATCAGTTTATTATTCATATGGATTTTTGCCTTTTTTATCGGATTCGGAAATTCTGTGGTGAGATCGTGCATTATGATTTCGGTGTATTTTATTTATGTTTTGCTCCAAAGAAAACCAGATTTATTGCATTCAATGGCGCTTTCTGCGTTTATTATTTTGATGATCGATACACAGCAGATTTTTGATGTTGGTTTTCAGTTGAGTTTTCTGGCGGTTTTTGGAATTTATTGGCTGAATCAACCTATTTTAAAATATCTTCCGAGACAGAATCATTTTTTCAAGAAACTCATTTACAATACGATTTCTATTTCGATTGCAGCGCAATTGGCAACTTTACCTTTGGTTTTGTATTATTTTCATCAGTTTTCATTGATTTCGATTCTGGCAAATTTTGTAATTGTTCCGTTTTCTGAATTGATTATTATATTTTCTTTTTTGATGACTGTATTGATTGGTTTTAACGTAGATTTTGACAGCATCAGTTTTATTTATGATTTTGTCATTCAGGGTTTATTGAAGATCATTCATTGGTTTGCAGCTTTTGATTCTGTATTTTTCGAAAATATTCCTTTAAATATAGCTGAAGCTTTTGCGCTGCTTACAATTTTTTACCTTCTCAGATTTATGCTTGAGAAATTTAATTTCAGAAATATTTCAAATGTGATTTTGGCAATAGTAATATTTTGTATTGTAAGAATTTCATTTAACCTTTATGAATGTCAAAAAGATGAGTTTTTGGTACATCATTACAAAAAAGAAGTGCTTGTTTCTGTAAAAAAAGGCAACAAGGTAATATTCTGGATGTATTCTTCAGAAAATAAGAATAAAATTAAACAATATATTATCAATCCTTATTTATCGTCTCGAAGAATAAAAGCTGTAGAAATTAAGACTCTTCCGGTTTCGGCTAAACAGGTGAAATTCAAAAACAAAATCTATTATCTTAATTAATAGCAATAATTTAAATTTTTCTTGGTTTCATTATTGGTTTAACTCTTATTTAGAAACATTACAAACTGTCTAATAGTGAGATTTCTCAGTTTCACGTATTGTTAACATTTCATAATTTTGTGGAAATTCAAATTTAAACTTAATATGGCAGGTTTAACAAGTTCTACAATTGGTAGAAAATATGCTATGGCATTGTCAGCAATGTTTTTGCTGATATTTCTGGTGATGCACCTTTCTGTAAATCTTTTGTCGGTTTTCGGGCAGGATGCTTACAATAATGCTTCGCAATTTATGGGGTATAATCCTCTCATTCAGTTTGTAATGCAGCCGGTGTTGATGTTTGCAGTGATTTTCCATTTCGTGATGGGATTTATTTTGGAAATTAAAAATAAAAAAGCACGTCCGATAGGATATGATACCAACAATGGTTCGGCAAATTCTACTTGGATGTCCAGAAATATGTTGATTTCAGGAGCTGTAATTTTAGCATTCATTTTTCTTCACATGTATGATTTCTGGCTTCACGAGATGAATTACAAGTATGTAGACGGATTGCCTGTTGAAGAAACTCGTTTTTGGGGAGACCTGCACGCAAAATTTGCTGATGTTTGGAGAGTGGTGCTTTATGTGATCTCTTTCGGATTACTTGGTCTTCACCTTGCGCACGGTTTCCAGTCTTCGTTTCAGTCTGTTGGAGCAAGACACCCGAAATACACTCCGGTTGTGAGAGCTATTGGAAACTGGTATTCAATCCTTATTCCGCTTGGCTTTATTTTTATTGCAATTTTTCATTATGTAACTCAATAATATCAATATACTAATATGAGTAAATTAGATTCAAAAATTCCTGCTGGTCCGTTAAAGGATAAATGGAAACATCATAAAGACCATATGAACCTTGTTGCACCAAACAACAGAGACAAGATTGATATTATTGTTGTAGGAACAGGTTTGGCAGGAGGTTCTGCTGCAGCTACTTTGGCTGAGCAGGGATACAATGTAAAAGCATTCTGCTATCAGGATTCTCCAAGAAGAGCGCACTCTATTGCTGCGCAAGGTGGTATCAATGCTGCTAAAAATTATCAGGGAGACGGAGATTCTACCTATAGATTGTTCTACGATACCATCAAAGGTGGTGACTACAGAGCAAGAGAAGCAAACGTTTACAGATTAGCAGAAGTTTCTGCAAATATTATTGATCAATGTGTTGCTCAGGGTGTTCCTTTCGGACGTGAGTATGGAGGYCAGTTAGATAACCGTTCTTTCGGTGGGGTTCAGGTAAAAAGGACTTTCTATGCAAAAGGACAGACTGGTCAACAGTTATTATTAGGTGCATATTCTGCAATGAGCCGTCAGATCGGTAAAGGAAGAATTAAAATGTACAACCGTCATGAAATGATGGAGCTTGTAATTGTAGACGGAAAAGCTAGAGGTATCATTGCAAGAAACTTGGTGACAGGTGAAATCGAAAGACATTCTGCTCACGCAGTTGTTATCGCTTCAGGAGGTTACGGAAACGTATATTTCCTTTCTACCAACGCAATGGGTTCAAACGTTTCTGCAGCTTGGAAAATCCACAAAAAAGGAGCGTACTTCGCAAACCCTTGCTATGTACAGATTCACCCGACTTGTATTCCGGTTCACGGAACGCAGCAGTCTAAACTGACTTTGATGTCTGAATCATTAAGAAACTCAGGAAGAATCTGGGTTCCTAAAAAGATTGAAGATTCAGTAGCGATCAGAGAAGGTAAATTAAGACCAGAAAATATCAAAGAAGAAGACAGAGATTATTATTTAGAAAGAAGATATCCTGCATTCGGAAACTTAGTACCTCGTGACGTTGCGTCAAGAGCTGGTAAAGAAAGATGTGATGCCGGTTTCGGAATCGAAAATAATGATACTAAAGAAGGTGTTTACCTGGATTTCTCTACAGAGATCATGAAAAAAGGTAAAGAAGCCGCTATCGAAAAACATATTCACAATCCTACAGATCAGCAGATCTACGATTTAGGAAAAGCTTGGGTTGAGGAAAAATATGGTAACTTATTCGTAATGTACGAAAAAATTACTGCTGACGATCCTTATAAAACTCCAATGAAGATCTATCCTGCAGTACACTACACAATGGGTGGTGTTTGGGTTGATTACAACTTGCAGTCTACAATCCCTGGATGTTTCGTAATTGGTGAGGCAAACTTCTCAGATCACGGAGCTAACCGTTTGGGAGCTTCTGCTTTGATGCAAGGTTTGGCAGACGGATATTTCGTGCTTCCTTACACGATTGCAGATTACCTTTCAGCAGACATCAGAACAGGAGCAATTCCTACAGATTCTAGCGAGTTTAATCAGGCTGAAAAAGAAATTAAAGATAAAGTAGATTTCTTCTTAAATAATAAAGGATCGCATTCTGTAGATTATTTCCACAAAAAATTAGGACACATTATGTGGAATAAAGTAGGAATGGGAAGAACACCTGAAGGTTTGAGAGAGGCTATCACTGAAATTGAACAGGTGAAAAAAGACTTCTGGAGCGATGTGAAAGTTCCCGGAGATGCAGAAGGAATGAATACCGAGCTTGAAAAAGCATTCAGAGTTGCAGATTTTATTGAGTTAGGTCAGTTGATGGCAATCGACGCATTACACAGAAATGAGTCTTGCGGTGGTCACTTCAGAGAAGATCATGCTACTCCTGAAGGTGAGGCAGAAAGAGATGATGTCAATTTCAAATATGTAGCAGCTTGGGAATATCAAGGCGATGATATCAAGAACGAAGTTCTGCATAAAGAAGATTTGATCTACGAAAACATCGAAGTTAAAGCGAGAAGTTACAAATAATCTCCAACCTAAAAATAAATAATTATGAGTGCAAAAAAAGGCCTTCATCTTACGCTGAAAATTTGGAGACAAAAAAATAATAAAACTAAAGGTCAGTTTGAGACCTACAAAATATCAGATGTATCTACAGATTCTTCATTCTTGGAGATGTTGGATATTCTTAACGAAAACCTTATCAACGA
This sequence comes from Chryseobacterium sp. 2TAF14, assembly GCF_052115105.1. Taxonomy (NCBI): domain Bacteria; kingdom Pseudomonadati; phylum Bacteroidota; class Flavobacteriia; order Flavobacteriales; family Weeksellaceae; genus Chryseobacterium; species Chryseobacterium sp. 2TAF14. The sequence continues at coordinate 36,910 of NZ_JBFRGA010000002.1, read as the reverse complement.
GGGTAAAGAACCGATCGCTTTCGACCACGACTGTCGTGAAGGAATCTGTGGGATGTGTTCTCTTTACATCAACGGTAGAGCACACGGTCCTGATACAGGAATTACAACCTGTCAGCTTCACATGAGAATGTTTAAAGACGGTGAAACAATCGTTATCGAACCTTGGAGAAGTGCTGCTTTCCCGGTTATTAAAGATTTGATCGTAGACAGAAGCGCATTCGACAGAGTAATGGCTGCAGGTGGTTTTATCTCGGTAAACACTTCTGGAAATACACTTGATGCAAACGCAATTCCGGTTCCTAAAGAAGATGCAGACAAAGCAATGGATGCTGCAGCATGTATCGCTTGTGGTGCTTGTGTAGCATCATGTAAAAACGGTTCTGCGATGTTATTCGTTGGTGCTAAAGTTTCTCAGTATGCTCTTTTACCTCAAGGTAGAGTAGAAGCGAAACGTAGAGTTCTGAACATGGTAAAAGCGATGGATGAAGAAGGATTCGGAAACTGTTCAAATACAGGAGCTTGTGAAGTAGAATGTCCTAAAGGGATTTCTCTTGAAAACATCGCAAGAATGAATAGAGAATATATTACTGCTTACGTAGACAGAGGATAAAATTTTATAAATTTTGTATATAAAATACCGTTTTCATAAACGGTATTTTTTGTTTTTTTAATAGAAAATAGTTTTCAAACAGATGATTTTCTGTTTTAGAGTATTTTGTTTCGTTTTTTTTGTTACTTTTATGGTTTAAAACAAAATACAAATGATCAAGATTCTCATAAGCCAAAACAGAATTAGTATTCTCGTCGGCATACTTCTTACCATAGTAATTATATTTATTTTTAATAGCCAGAACAATAATTTCAGTAATCGTTTTCAACTCATTACAGGAGTTACGCTTGCAATGTTATTTGGTTTTTCAATGCTTCCGAAAATGAAAGGTATTCTTATTCCTATCATTGCTTTAATCATCCTGACTTTTAATAGTCTTTTCTTTTAATAATAATTTTAATGAATTTGTGATAAAAATTAGACTGTAAATGATTTGTAATGAATGTGATACATTTAATAATCAATTGTATTGTTAAAACTATCACAAAAAAATAATTTTGCCTTTAAATAACGAACAGAAAAACTTATTTTTGCTACATTATTTAAAATCAAAAATGAAATCAAAGATTCAATCATTCCCAAAAAATAATTATACAAAAATGTTTAAAAAATATCTTTTGTTGTTTGTCATTGCCATATTTGCAATGTCTTGTTCAAAAAAAGTTGAAGTAAAAGGTAAAATTGCGGGCAGTTCTCCATTAGAAAGAATCGAGTTTGTAGAAGCTTCAGGTGTTGCTACTTTGCCATTGGCAAACTTTGGCATCGATAAAGACGGAAACTTTACAGGAACTTTTGAAGCTCCAAAAAACGGAATGTATGTAATCAACTATGCAGGAAAGCAAAATCTTATTTTCCTTAAAGGCGGTCAGAAACTGAACATCTCCGGTAATTCTGCTACATTCCCGAACGAATATGTAGTTACAGGAGATGCCAAAAATGATAACGATTTCTTCCAAGCTTGCCAGAAGTTTTTGACAAATTACGGGCAAACGTTGAATATTCAACAGCTAGCTTCTGGTGATGAGAATACTTATGTAAAAGCAATGCAAAAAATTGAAGCAGACGTCAATAAAAATATCGACGAAAATGTAAAGAAATTCAATCCCGGAAATGAAGTGGTTGAATGGAAAAAAACAGATGCTAAAGTTGCAATTCTTAATTTACTTGTAAATTATGAAATGACTAAAAAGCAGATGTCAGGAAACAATCCTTCTTTTAAGCTTGCAAAAGTATTTACTGATTACGAAACTAAGCTTCAGGAGAATAAAGAAAAGATGATCAAAACAAGCCCTTTCTATAGACAGTATTTATTAATGAAAATGAGTCCTGATTTCCAGACATTTGCTCAGTCAAAAACACAAGGGAAAGCTAACGCAAATATAACGACATCAGAATTATTTAACGAATTTCTGAAAGGTAAAAAAGAAGTTTCTCAGACAGAGAAAGATTATTTATTGGCTTTTGTAATGGCTCAGTCTGATGTGCATCCTCAAACTCCGCCTGCTACAACAGATAAAATCAAAAAAATTATCGAAGAAGATATTAAAGATGCAACCATTAAAGCTGATTTGAAAAAGATGCTTTTCGTAATCAACGGTTTTAAAATTGGTGACGATGCTCCGGAAGCTTCTTTGGTAAAACAAGATGGTTCAGCTTATAAATTAAGTGAGAACAAAGGAAAACCTTATATGATAGTATTCTACGCATCTTGGAATCCTTACATTGCAGAAGGTACTGTACCTGTTTTAAAAGAAGTGGTAAATTTTTATAAGTCTAAAATGAATTTCGTTTTCGTAAATTTAGACGATACAAAAGATCAGTTTATAAAAACGAGCAATGCTTTATTAAAAGGTATTCCGGGAACTAATGTTTACGGTGAAGGAGGTTTAAACTCTGATATTGCCAAAAAATACGGAGTGTACGGTTTCAAATTACCAAGCTTCGTTGTAGTTGATAAAAACGGTAAAGTTGCGAGCAGATCTTTTGTAAATCTTGGTGATCAGGATCTGGTTACGATTTTAGATAAGCAAACAGGTCTTAAAGCGCCTCAAGTAAATCCTCAAGCGCAATTACAACTTGATCCTTCAGCTTTAGAGCAACAAGCGGCTCCGCAGGTTGAGAAAGTTCCGGTAGAAGCAAAATAATTAGCTTAAACAAAATATAAAAAAACCTTGTCTTCGGATAAGGTTTTTTTTATTGTATTTTTGCAGACAAATTTGGAGCTTAAATGTTTCAAAACAATTTATTAGAAAAAATAGAAAATAGGCGGAATTCAGAATAGAAAGCTGTTTCCGTCACATAGAATTGTTATGAGAAAGAAGAAAGATGTAATTCTTGAGAATATAAAACTTTTTGCAGCAGGAGCAAAAGGTGTTGCAATAGGAAAGACAGAAGAAGGGAAAACGGTTTTAGTTTCCGGAGCGATTCCCGGAGATGTTGTGAATGCAAGAGTTAAAAAATCAAAATCTAAATATTTTGAAGCTGAAGTAAAAGAAATTGTAGAAAAATCTCCATTCAGAGTTGAACCGAAGTGCATCCATTTCGGAACTTGCGGTGGCTGCAAATGGCAGAATATGAGCTACGAAAAGCAGCTTGATTTTAAACAGGAAGAAGTTTACAACAATATCAAAAGGATCGGTGGAATTGATGATTTTGAAACCGTTCCTATTTTAGGTGCTGAAGAACAGTATTTCTACAGAAATAAAATGGAATTTTCTTTCTCGAATGCAAGATGGTTGACTCAATATGAAATCAGTTCTGAAGAAAATTTCGGAAGCAGAGATGCTTTAGGCTTTCACATTCCGGGAATGTGGAGCAAAATTTTAGATTTAAAAGAATGTTTCCTTCAGGAAGATCCTTCCAACGCAATTCGTTTGGCAGTAAAAAAATATGCTGAAAATAAAGGCTTGGATTTCTTTGATGTGAAAAGCCAGGAAGGTTTCCTTAGAACTTTGATGATGAGACAAAACTCTAAAGGAGAATGGATGGTTTTATTTCAGCTTTACAGAGAAGAAAAAGAAAACCGCACTCAGCTTTTCGATTATTTGCTGGAGCAGTTCCCGCAGATAAAAACATTGGTTTATGCCATTAATCCTAAACATAACGATTCAATTTACGATCAGGATATCAAAGTATATTTCGGTGACGGATTTTTAATGGAAGAAATGGATGGTCTGAAATTTAAAATCGGTCCGAAATCATTTTTCCAGACCAATTATAAGCAGGCTTTAGAATTATACAGAAAAACACTTGAGTTTGCCGATTTAAAAGGTGACGAAGTAGTTTACGATTTATATACAGGAACCGGAACGATCGCACAATACGTTGCCAGAAATGCAAAACATGTGATCGGAATTGAATCTGTACAGGAAGCTATTGATGCCGCAATCGAACATGCCGAACTGAACGGTTTAACCAACACTACTTTCTATTGCGGTGATATGAAAAATGTTTTCAACGATGAGTTTTTAGAAAACCATCCAAAAGCAGATGTGTTGATAACCGATCCGCCAAGAGACGGAATGCACCAGAAAGTGGTTGAGCAGATTTTGAAATTGGCTCCCGAAAAAGTGGTCTATGTAAGCTGTAATTCTGCAACGCAGGCAAGAGATCTTGCTTTGATGAAAGATCATTACACTTTGGTAAAGATTTTACCTGTCGATATGTTCCCGCAAACCCACCATGTGGAGAATATCGCGCTGCTTATCAAGAAATAATTACTTACATTTGAATATCAAAAAATCAAAAAAAATTAAATGAATATGATAAAGAACGGTAAAGCTATTTTCTTGGTGGGTGCATTATTTTTTGCCCAGCAAAATTTATTGTCTCAGGAAAAAGATTCTACTGCAACAGATAAAAAAGACACTGCTGTTGTAAAAAAAGATGATAAAAAGAAAAGCCCGATCAAGCCATTTAAAGAAATCATTACCGATAAAGCGGTTTCTGATCAGGGTGTTTTTACAGTTCATAAAGTAGACGACAAATATTATTTTGAAATTCCGGATGCGATGCTAAAAAAGGAATTTCTTTTGGTAACAAGGTTAACAAAAGCGGCCGCAGGAATGCGTTCCGGGACTYCAGGTTATGCTGGAGACCAAATCGGGCAGCAGGTAATTGCTTTTGAAAAAGGTCCGAAAGATAAAATCTTGTTGCGCTCGATTTCTCACGTAGATTATGCGAAAGATTCTACGTCACAGATGTACAATTCGGTAACGAGAAATAATGTGCAGTCTATCATTAAATCTTTTGATGTAAAAGCTTACGGAGTAAAAAATAACTCATCTGTAATTGAAGTGACAGATGTTTTGAATTCTGATAACGAACTGACTTCTTTTTCGGTCTGGTCCAAAGATTCTTACAGAGTCGGAGCTTTCCAGAAAGATATGTCATTTGTAAATTTTGTAAAGTCTTTCCCTGCAAATATTGAAATCAATACCACTAAAACCTTTGCAAGAACTTTAGGGAAATTATCTCCCGAAATGGCAAAAAATGCACCGAAAATCAGTGGAAATTATACCGTAGAAATCAATTCTTCTTTCGTGCTTCTTCCTGAAAATAAAATGCAGGCAAGATATTTTGACCCGAGAGTAGGGTATTTCACTGTAGGCTATACCGATTTCGATCTTGATCCTCAAGGTGTAAAAAGAGTTTCTCTGGTTAAAAGATGGCGTCTTGAGCCAAAACCGCAAGATTTAGCAAAATATAATAAAGGTGAATTGGTAGAACCTGCAAAACCGATTGTATTCTACATTGATCCTGCAACTCCGAAAAAATGGGTTCCGTATTTAGTTCAGGGAGTTAATGACTGGCAAAAAGCTTTTGAAAAAGCAGGATTTAAAAATGCCATTGTTGCAAAAATTCCTGATCCGAAAACCGATCCTGAATGGGGCTTAGAAGATGCAAGATTTTCTGCAATCGTTTATAAACCTTCAGATGTTCCCAATGCTTCCGGACCTTCAATCGCCGATCCAAGAACCGGAGAGATTTTAGAAAGTCACATCAACTGGTATCACAACGTCATGTTGTTGCTGAGAAACTGGTATTTTGTACAGGCTTCTCCGAATGATGAAAGGGCAAGAAAAATGGAGTTTGACGAAAAACTGATGGGTGAGCTGATTCGTTTTGTATCTTCTCACGAGGTTGGTCATACTTTAGGTTTAAGACATAATTACGGATCGAGTTCTACAGTTCCGGTTGAAAAATTAAGAGATAAAAAATGGCTTGAGAAAAACGGGCATACTCCATCAATTATGGATTATGCAAGATTTAATTATGTTGCACAGCCGGAAGACAAAATTGGTGATGCCGGAATTTTCCCGAGAATTGGTGATTATGATGATTGGGCAATCGAGTGGGGTTATAAAAGATTTAACCAGTTTAAAACGCCTGATGCGGAAAAAGAATACCTTAATAAATGGGTCATCAAAAACCTTAAAAACGAAAGACTTTGGTTTGGTACAGAAACCAATCCTTTAGACCCGAGATCTCAAAGCGAGCAGGTAGGCGACAATGCCATGATTGCAAGTACTTACGGAATCAAAAATCTGAAAAGAATTGTAGATAATCTGGATGACTGGACGAAAACTCCAAACGAAGATTATAAAAACCTTGATATGATGTATGATCAGGTAACCACACAATTCAGAAGGTATTTAGGTCACGTTTCAAAATATATCGGCGGACAAATGGAAACTCCGAAAACGACAGAACAGTCTGGTGCAGTTTATGAAGTGGTTGCCAAGAAAGATCAGAAAGAAGCAATGCAGTTTTTAAATGAAAATATTTTCACCACTCCGGAATGGCTGCTTAAAAAAGATATTTTTGAAAAAACAGGTAAAACTCCTGTTAAAACGGTTGAAGAAATTCAAAATGGTGTTTTGGGAAGAGTTTTAAGTCCGATGGTTCTTCAGAGTTTGTATCAGTCGGAAGCGGTTGACTCGAATTCTTATTCTCTGATCGAATATTTTTCAGATTTAAATAATTCAATTATTAAAAAAGACAACGCTGATATTTACGGAAGAAATCTTCAGAGAAACTATGTGGACGCTTTAATTAAATTAATCGACACCAAAAACTCTGATAAATCTGATGTTTCTGCCATCGTAAGAGGAAATTTAAATACCATTAAAAAAGATCTTTTAGCGAAAAATACGTCTAATGATCTGGTAAACAAATATCACAATGAGGATCTGGTTTTCCGTATTGAGAAAGCTTTAGATCCAAAATAAAGATTCGGTTATGAAATATTTTAAATTCATCCTATTTATTTTTGCACTGTCGTCAATAATTTCCTGCGGTAGTGATGATGATATCTGTGAAAGCGGGGAAGGAACGCCACGAATGAAAATTACATTCAAAAAAGATGGCAAAATTTCCGATGTAGCCAAAATAAAAATTGATGCAGATTATGGTTCTGGTGTCATTGCCGTTGGTACATACACAAATGTAGATTCTGTTTTCGTTCCTTTGCGCGTTGATGAATCTCAATTTACAGATATTTATGTAAAAACAATAGATACCGAAGATTCTACCAGAGTGAGGGTAAATTATACAACAAAATCTATTTATGTTTCACCGGGATGTGGTGTGAAGCGGAATTACGAAAACGTAAACTCGGTATTATCTACTCCGAACTCTCTTAAAAGTGTAGAACAAGGGCAAAATTTTATTGAAAATGAAGACAAGACTAATTTATTCTTTAATTTTTAGTGCTTTCGGTTTGCTGAATCTTTCTGCGCAGGAGAAAGAGGAAGCCGAAAAACCAAAATGGAAATACGAACCCAATTTTATAGTGGGAGTTGATGTCTTGAATGCGGGCGTTTCATTTTTCTCAGACCGACAAATGTTTCAGGGATTTATTTCATCTAAAGTAAAAGATAATCTCCACGGAATTATAGAGGCTGGTTTTGATAAAAATATTTACCAGAATAATGGTTACGATGCTAAAGCAAGCGGTCCTTTTATGAAAATCGGAGCCTTTTATATGTTGGCAAGAGACCGCGAAAATGATTTTAACGGTTTTTATGGAGGCGGAAAAATAGGCGGATCATTTTATACCCAGGAATACATGGCAATTCCTGTACGAGGTTTTGCGGGAAACAGCTCATCGGTTTCAATGCCTTCTTCTTCGCAATCGTCTTTCTGGCTGGAAGGAAATATAGGCGGAAGAGTGCAGCTTTTTGAATCTGATTTTTACATTGATGTCAGTATGCAGCCTCGTTATCTGATGGTAACTTCTAAGCAGGATGATGTTGTTCCGATGATTGTTCCCGGCTTTGGAAGAAGCTCGAGTAAATTCAACATGGGCTTTGCGTGGAATATTGCGTATAAGTTTTAAACATAAATAGTTGAAGAAATGCTCGTCTGAAATTTTAATTTATTTAAATAACTAAAAACTCCGGATATTTCTGGAGTTTTTTTCATTATTAATAATTCTAACGGTTGTGATTGCGATTTTAACAAAATAAATATAAATATGATGAATATTTATAAGATGAAAACCCTTATATTTGGCACTTAAAAATAATTCAATTATATGAAAAAGTTCATTACTGTTTTGTTTTGTAGTTTACTTGGTGGCTCTGCATTTGCGCAGTGGACGCCAACTACTCTCAAAAGAAACTCCAAATTTGAGCCTTCGCTCGTGCGAAGTTATTATAAACTAGACCTACCTCAGATTAGAGAAAAGTTGAAAAACGCTCAGGAGACTGGTAAAAATGCGAAAGCAATTGAAATTTCTTTACCAACACTTAGTGGTAAAATTGAGAGATTTGCAGTTTACAGCTTTCCTGTTGTTGTTAAAGAATTAGCAGATCAATATCAATTAGGTTCTTATGTTGGAGTAGGAATTGATGATCCTAATAAATATCTTAGATTCTCAGTTTCTCCAACTGATTTTCAATCGATGGTTATTAATAATAATGGGCAATATGAATTTATAGAGCCTCAAAATGCAGATAAAACGGTATACGGAATACATCCTAAAACTTCTAATACAGGGGGTAAAAGCTTTATTTGCAGTACTTCAGAAAGCCCAGCTGCTAAACAGCAAATTGATGAAATGCTAAAAGCGGGTTCTTCATTTACAAATCAGCCTACCGATTTCTCAAAAATGTCTGATAAGAAATACAGAACGATGAGATTGGTAATGTCTGTGACAGGAGAATACACTGCTTTTCATGGTGGTACTGTAGCGGGTGCTTTATCTGCAATTAATGCTACGATGACAAGAGTGAATGGTGTTTTTGAAAAAGATTTTGCTTTACACCTTAACTTACAAAACTATCCTAATGTAATTTATACAAATGCTGCTACAGATCCATATTCAGGTGGTTCGGCAGGTGCTAATGGAGCATGGACTTTGGAATTACAGCAAACCCTTACCAATAATGTTGGAAATAATAATTATGACATAGGTCATTTATTTGGTGCTTCAGGCGGAGGTGGAAATGCAGGCTGTATAGGATGTGTTTGTCTAAATCCAGCAAATGCTAACTCTCCGGGTAAAGGATCAGGTTATACATCGCCGGCTGATGCAATACCTCAGGGAGATAATTTCGATATCGATTATGTAGCTCATGAAATGGGGCATCAATTAGGGGCAAACCATACCTTCTCTCACGATTTAGAATCAGCTCAGGTTAATATGGAACCTGGATCAGGATCTACTATTATGGGGTATGCAGGGATTACTGGAGGTCCTGCTACTGATGTTCAGCAACATTCAAATGCTTATTTTCACAAAGCAAGTATCACTCAGGTTCAAACAAACCTTAACAGTAAAACTTGTGATGTAGAAACTTCGGTAAATAACAATCCTCCTATTATCACGGCATTACCAACGTACAATATACCGAAAGGAACTGCTTTTGTTTTAACGGCTTCTGCAACTGATCCTGAAAATGATCCTTTGACATATACTTGGGAACAGGTAGATAATGCAACTGTTACTACTAATAGTACCAATATAGGATCTACTGCTACAGGCCCTTCTTTCAGATCTTTTACACCTACAAGTAATCCTACAAGATATTTTCCAAAATTATCTTCTGTATTAGACGGAGTTTTAGATAATTCAAATAATGGATGGGAATCTGTATCAAAAGTAGCAAGAAATACTAAGTTTGCAGTAACCGTTAGAGATAATAATCCTGATCCTACACAGCAACAAACCCAGTTTGCAGAGCAGACAATTGTTGTAGGAAATGATGGACCTTTTAAAGTTACTACACAGTTTATTGCAAGTAGCGGAGCCACTACAGTAACATGGGATGTTGCGAACACAGTAGCTGCTCCTTATAATGTTGCTAATGTAAAGATTGATTATACAATTGATAATGGTACAACTTGGGTAGTGCTATCAAACTCTACACCTAATGATGGTAACGAAAGTTTTACTTTTTCGTCACTTACAAATGGTCAAACAGTTAAAATCAGAGTATCTTCTATAGGTAATGTGTTTTATGCTATTAGAGCTGCTACAGTAACTACATTTGCTCCATGTAATGGTGCTGCACCGACGCCAATTACAACATCAAATATTACGGTATCATCTGTTGATGTAAGTTGGGCTGCAATTAGTGGTGCTACTTATGTAATCCGATATAAGAAAATAGCAGATGCTACTTGGCAACAAACTACAAGTTCTGCTACAAATATTACTTTGTCTAATTTGGTTGACGGTACAGCGTATGAAGTACAAGTAGCAACTGTTTGTTCTGGTACTACAGGTACATTTTCGGTCTCTTCTAATTTTACAACGATTGGACTAACTTATTGTTCTGTTGCTTCTTCAAATGCGACTGATGATCATATTGCTGGAGTTAGTTTAAATAATATGACCAATACTTCAGGGCCGAGTACTTATACAAGCTATGTAGCTAATTCTGCCTTACAAGTAAATCTTGTTAAAAATAATACATATACAATAGCAGTTACTAAAGGTTGGTCAGGTACTACTGCGTACCCGGAAATGATTAGTGCTTGGATTGATTTTAACAGAAACGGTACTTTTGAAGATAATGAAAGAATTATGCAAACTTCAAATTCAACATCTTCTACCTCAGTTAACCCGATGACGGCAAGCTTTACTGTACCTTCGTCTACAGTTTTAAATCTGGGATTGAGAATGAGAGTAGGTTTATTGTATTATAACAGCCCTGGGTATATACATAATGCGTCATGTGGTACTATAACCGCTTATGGAGAATATGAAGATTATAATGTTGTTGTAACTGAAAATAACTTATCTACAGTTGATAATAACATTAAGAACAGCGGTATTCAGATTTATCCTAATCCTGCGACTGACTTCTTAAACGTTACTAAAGTTTCTGATAAAGCCACTTATAAAATTTACAGCGCAGCTGGTCAATTAGTAGGTAATGGAAGTATTATTAATGGAAAAATTAATGTTTCTTCATTAATAAAAGGAGCTTATGTAATATCTATTGAAGATAAAGGAAAAGAAAGCTTCAATTCTAAATTTATTAAGAAATAAAAAATTCTTTCTAATACTAATAAATCCTCAGGAAAACCCTGGGGATTTTTTTATTTTGAAATCATAAACATTATTTTGATGAAGTAATTGTAAAAAAAACAGTTTAATCTTTATTTTAATTATAGAAAATGATTAGATTTGTATTAAAATAAAATAATTCTGCCTATGATTAAATTCTTTACATTTTTTTCAAACCTACAGCTTTCTGTTAATATTGGTTTTGTAAAAGAACTGTTTTTCAAAGTGTTAAAAAGACGATCATTTCATTTGGTTTTAAACAAATACATTGAGAACTACACAGAAAAACTTATTAATAGATATAAATTACATTGGTATTCAATTTCATTTTAATATTTAATTTATGAAGAAACTTCTACTCATGTGCCAATTACTTTTTGGTGCATTTCTCATGGCTCAGGTGAACTATACGCAAGATTGGACAGCCACGGGACTTAATAACTGGACAACCAGTGATTTTATTTTCTCAAGGACTGCTACTGCTAACCAAATTTGTGGTACTACTGGAGGAACGATACGAGGGAATAGATTTGGCGGGAACGAAGGAAGTTTTACATCTCCCAATATTCCAGGCAATAATCAAGGTGTTATAACACTTTCATTCGATTATAAAGTTACCGACTGGTCTGCTGGTACAGTTGCCACTTCTGCGGCAAATCTTGGAACTATTGCAGTACAATATTCTAATAATACAGGAGGACCTTGGGTTACTGCTTACACAATTAATTCTACGAATCACGTAGTAGCAAACACTTGTGCAACGAAAACGGTAACCTTCAGCCCTACTGCGGGTAATCTATATGTGAGATTTTATGTAATATCGGCAACTTCAGGAGACAGTTATTATTATTTTGATAATGTTACAATGTCTCAAGGTGCTGCTCCTACTTGTTTGGCTCCTTCAGCTATTACTTTAGTAAATACAACAGCAACAAGCGCAAATATTTCTTGGACGGCTCCAACTACACAACCTGCAAATGGTTATGATGTATATTATAACACAACAGGTGTAGCTCCCACAGGTACGACTCCGCTAAATGCAACCAATTCTGTACAAAGTGCAACTACAAATGCAACGATTCAACCATTAACACCTATTACAACATATTATGTTTGGGTAAGATCTATCTGTAGTGCAACCGATAAAAGTACATGGACTCCGATGCAGTCTTTTATGACTTTGTGTGTACCGGTAGCTACTCTTCCTTGGACAGAAAATTTTGATGCTATGACAACTCTGGGTGCAGGGATCGTTCCAGTTTGTTGGAAGCAAGTTACAGGAACAAATCCATGGACATCTTCAAGTGCTGTTGCATCTACTACCTCTCCGGGACCAAGATCAGCACCAAATTATGTCAGAATTCAGTGGGGTAATACAAATGCAAGTCAGCTCTGGACTCCAGGATTTGCATTAACAGCTGGAACGACTTATGAATTTTCATTCTACTACCACAGCACCGATGATACAGGATTTACAGGTAATGTATTGGTAAATTCTTCACAATCTTCTACAGGAGCTACAAATTTAGGTACATTCATCACTGCAACACAAAGTACTCCCAATTATACTCAATATAAAGTATATTATACCCCAGCAACAACAGGGACATATAATTTTGCAGTAAATGTATCTGTTACTTCTGCACCTTGGTATTTAGGAGTTGATGATTTTAAATTAAGAGTTGCTCCTACCTGTATAGAACCGCTTGGAGTTGTCGCTCTTAGTGCTACGGCAAATACAGCAAATATATCTTGGACTCCACCAACAATTCAGCCTGCAAACGGATATCAAATTTTTTACAGCACTACAACCACACCTCCTGCAACACCTCAGGTTGTTGGTATTCCGGGTACAGCGGTAAGCTATACAATTCCTGGATTAAACCCAAGTACTACTTATTATATCTGGGTTAAGGCTGTATGTAGCCCAACAGATCTGAGTGATTTATCGGAACCGGTATCTATAATGACAACGCAGATTCCTGCACAGCTTCCTTATATTCAAAACTTTACCGGAGGAAACGATTTAGCATTACTAAACGGTACTCAGACAAATAAATGGGTACGCGGTACTGCAACAGGAAATACTGGTCCATCATTATATATATCTAATAATGGTGTGGTAAACGAATATTCTCACACGACAAGTACAGTACAGGCATTTAGAGACATTGCGATTCCGGCAGGAACTACAATCGCTTCTTTCTCTTTTGACTGGAAGTCTCAAGGTGAGAATAACTGGGATTATCTTAGAGTTTGGTTGTTACCATCAAATGTATTACCGGTAGCCGGAACTCAAATTGTAGCAGGTACAAACAGAGTACAAGTGGGACAATACCAGCTTCAGGGTACAGCTTGGCAAAGTTATTCTACTACAACCTTAAATTTAAGTGCATATGCAGGTACTGTAATGCGTTTAGTTTTTGAATGGAGAAACGATGGCGGCGGTGGAACTCAACCTCCTGCGGCAATTGATAATATTGTATTAAGAGTTTGTAGTACAGCGACTCCAGTTGTTACTGTTACACCGGCTTCTATTACACATAATGCGGCAACGCTTACGTGGCCTCAAGATGTGGGTGGAGCTTCTTACCAAATAAGATACAGACCTGTTGGTACAGGTACTTGGTTGCCTGCAGCTGGACCTATTGCTGTTGCAGCTGTACCTGGAGCTACCAATACTTATACTTTCCCTCAGAACTTATCTTCATATACACAATATGAGGTAGAAGTTGCAGCGGTTTGTAATACAACCAATGTTGGGGTTTATTCACATAACGAATTTATGACGAAATGTGATCCTACACCTCCAAATGTAACAGTGACAAACATCACACCTACATCTGCTTTAGTAACCTGGAGTCCGCTTGCTGCGGGTGCAGAGTACGAATTGCGTTGGAAACTGGTAAGTGATCCTGCTACTTCTTGGCAATCACCACCTCTTCCAGGAGGAACTCCTCAACCGCCTGCAAATACTTATCTTATAACAGGTTTAAGCTCTTATAAAACGTATGAAGTACAGGTAAGAAATAAATGTATTGGATCTGCAACTTTCAATCCTTGGTCTACATCTCAGGTGTTTACTACGGTTAGAGTTTGTGAAATTCCGCCTCCGGGATTAACCATTACTCAATTAAACCCTACATCTGCAGAAATAGTTTGGGATGCTTATACAGGTCCTGGTGCGACAAATAATTATATCTTAAGATACAGAAAGGTAGGATTACCAGGCTGGACAACCATTAACGTAAGTAATACTACCTATACAATCACAGGTCTATTAGAACTAACGAAATATGAAATGCAGGTTGCAAATGTTTGTACAGGTACACCGGGTAACTTTACACCTGAATACTACTTTACAACTCCAACAGTAGTTTACTGCCCAATGCATTCAACCAACTTTGCTTCAGAATTTATTTCAAAAGTAACGGCTAAACCTGCAGGAAAACCAGAGATGATTAACATCACATCAGGTTCAGCATATTCAGACTTTACAGCAGTTCCTTTGAAATATATTGACATGGTTCAGGGTTCTACAGGTAACCAGATTATCATTGATAAAACACTTAGTTCGGGAGCTAAAGCGGGAGTTGCAGTTTGGATCGACTTCAATAGAAACGGAACTTTCGATCTTGATGAAAAAATCTTATCAGACGGTCCGAATACGAATCTTACAGCAAGTGCTACATTCAATGTGCCATCAGATGCTTTCGTAGGATCTACTGATAAATATGTTGTAATGAGAGTTGCAATGGCTAAAGATGCTATTCCTGTAAATTGTATCAGCTTTACAGATGGTGAAGTAGAAGATTACACGGTAAGAATTTCTAAATTGCCGGTTGCTAATACACTTAACCAAACAGATATCCTGATTTATCCAAACCCGGTTAAAACAGTCCTGAATGTTAAGAACATTAGCAAAAAAGCTAAATACAAAATTTACAGCGCGGCTGGTCAGGTAATCTCAAGCGGAATCATCTTAAACAATAAGATCGATGTAAGCAGATTGATCAACGGTTTATACGTGATAGATATTGATGATGTTCAGGGCACAGCTCAGAGAAAATTCATTAAAGAATAATCAAATTAATTAAATAGAATAAGCTCTCAGAAATGAGAGCTTATTTTTTTATATCAAAAAAATTAATTTAAAACAAATCCCGCTGAAATTCTTCGGCGGGATTTTATTTATTCAATCTCAAAAATAATTTTTTCGGTTTGATCTTTCAGGTCTTCAAGATTGGTATTGTTGTAAATGATACAGTCTGCCAGTTTAATTTTATCTTTTTCCGGCATCTGCTTTTCCATTACAGATTGTACTTCGCGGTAGGTTTTTCCGTCGCGATCCATTACCCTTTTTATTCTGATGTTGTCTTCTGCAGTCACTAAAACAGATTTGTAACACTGTTTGTTGAGTTTTAATTCAAACAACAAAGCTGTTTCTTTAAAAACCAAATACTTCGTCTGTTTTTTTACCCAATTTTCAAAATCAATCCTTACAGCTGGGTGGATTATCTCATTTAAACTTTGCAGTAAATCTTTATTGTTAAAAACTTTTTCCGCTACAAATTTTCTGTTATAAAGACCGTTTTCATCATAAGATTCATTACCTAAAAGCGCTTTGATTTTTACCTTTAAATCATCATTGTCATTCACAATATCTTTCGCTCTGTCATCCGAATAATAAACGGGAAATCCGAAGTCTTCAATACATTTTGCAACGGTAGTTTTACCAGATCCTATTCCGCCTGTTAATCCAATGATTTTGGGTGTCGATAATGGTTCCGGTTCCGGCTGTTGGCTTTCTGATTGTAATTTTTCCATATCAAAATTAATATCCAAAAACGTCATTAAAAGTGAAAGTCTCATCAAGACGCACTCCTTTTTCTGTCATTTTTAAGCTTGCCAGTTCGTGATGAGCGTCATGTTCAAAAAACAACAGATAATCATTGTCTACACATTGCTTCAAAAATTTTGCTTTTTCTTCAATTGTCAATAAAGGTCTTGTATCGTAACCCATCACGTAAACCTGAGGAATATGTCCTGTTGTAGGTATTAAATCGGCTGCAAAAACAATTGTCTTTTCCTGATACTGAATCACTGGAAGCATTTGTTTTTCTGTATGACCATCAACGAAAATGACATCCATTTTTAAATCCGGTGCAAATCCGTAATTTCCGGTTGTGGGAAGCGGTAAAAAGTTTAATTGTCCGCTTTCCTGGATGGGAATGATGTTTTCTTTTAAAAAGCTTGCCTTTTCTCTCGCATTGGGTTCAGTTGCCCATTGCCAGTGATTTTCGTTGGTCCAGAACTGTGCGTTTTTAAAAGCGGGTCTGTAGCCGGATTTATCATCATTCCACTCGATAGCTCCTCCGCAATGGTCAAAATGAAGGTGTGTCAGGAAAACATCGGTAATATCTTCTCTTACAAAACCGTATTTCTGAAGGTTTTTATCTAAATTATCATCACCCCAAAGCGAGTAATGCCCGAAAAACTTATCATCCTGCTTGTTTCCAAGACCGCAATCAATTAAAATTAATTTTTTACCGTCTTCCACAAGAAGGGAGCGGGTTCCCAGTTCGATTAAATTTCTTTCGTCTGCAGGATTTGTTTTTTCCCACAGACTCTTTGGGACGACTCCAAACATCGCTCCGCCGTCGAGCTTAAATTTTCCGCATTGTATAGGATATAGTTTCATATAATATTAGATTTTTATAATGTTGTTTATTTTTTCAGTTGTTTCATTTTTTCGGCAATCCGTTTTCCGTTTTCATCACCATTTTCAAGATTTGTGATGATATTCTGGAAATCGTTTTCTTTTCTGTTTTGAGACAGTTTTTGTTTAATGAAAATCTCGGTAGGAATTATTTTGATTCCAAAAGCACCTTTCATTTCCTTTTCTACAAACTCTTTTCCCATATCTTTCACCATCATCGGACATTGCTGAAAGCTTTCATATTTATAAGTCAGTTTTTCCAAATGATTATACAGTTCTTCCTGATTCATCAGCTCAACTTTCCCATAAATCTGCACCGCTTCATAATTCCATGTCGAAACATTGATGTGGTCGTACCAACTGCTCGAAATATAAGTATGTGCTCCCAAAAAATCGCAAAGAACTTCATCTCCATTCGTCAGGGTTTTCGCCTGCGGATTTGCCCTTGAAATATGAGTTTCAATATAAATATTTTCCGGATCATCTTCATTCAGCATCATCATAGCATGAGTCGCAAGAATTTTATCCTCCGAGGAAATTAATAAAGCAAAAGAATTTTCTCTGATGATTTCTTTCATCAGATCGTAATCTTCACTTTTATATAATTTAGGAATAAACATTTTATAATTAAAAATTAAGAATGAATAATTAAGGATTTTGTTTGGAAGTTTTTAAAATTGTAGTTAATAGTTTTATGATTTCCTCAATATTTATTTTTAGAGAATTAAATTCTGTATCATTAATGAACTCTGTTTTATGTAAAAGCTTAATCCAAAAAAAGATTCATAAGCTTCTTTATATGATATTTGAAGTTTATAGATGAATTCTTTCTTACTAAACGAGGCAATACCTTCTTCTATATTTGCTCCAATTGAAGTTCCGCTTCTAAGCAATTGCTTTGAAAGAGTTTTTTCATTTCTTTCATGGTAAAGAACTTTATACAAGTTGATAATTCTAATTGAAAAATCAAAAGATTTATTTCGAATATATTATCCTTTTCCTGAAAACTACTTTCCATTTTCCGATATTAATTATTCATTTTTAATTATTCATTAAAAAAGCTCTCCCGGATTTTTTGGCCTCGCAATATTCAAATGTTTATAAGCCTTCTCAGTAACTTCTCTTCCTCTCGGAGTTCTGATGATAAATCCTTCCTGAATTAAAAACGGCTCATAAACTTCCTCCAAAGTTTCAGATCCATCTCATCCAACCCGAATTCATCTACATTTAGAGAATTTAAAGCATATTTGGTGATTTCTATTTCAATTTCACCATCTCCTTTTATTTCTGCAAAATCACGGACTCTTCTCAAGAGTGCATTGGCAATTCTCGGAGTTCCACGGCTTCTTCTAGCAATTTCAATGGCTGCATCTTCATAAATTTTTACCCCTAAAACTCTTGCGCTTCTGATAATAATCATAGACAAAAGCTCGATTGTGTAATATTCAAGCCTGCTTTGAATACCAAATCTTGCCAACATTGGTTTTGTCAGCATCCCGCTTCTCGTTGTTGCACCTACCAATGTAAAAGGATTCAATCCAATCTGAACACTTCTTGCATTCGGACCGGTTTCCAGCATAATATCGATTTTATAATCTTCCATTGCAGAATACAGATACTCTTCCACGACAGGCGAAAGACGATGGATTTCGTCAATAAAAAGCACATCGTTTTCTTCAAGATTGGTCAGCAAACCTGCGAGACTTCCTGGTTTATCCAAAACAGGACCCGATGTAATTTTACAGTTTACATCAAGTTCATTCGCAATAATATTGGCAAGAGTTGTTTTTCCCAATCCGGGAGGACCGTGAAGCAAAACGTGATCGAGCGCTCCGCCACGTCTTTTGGCAGCGGTAACGAAAACTTCGAGATTTTCTAAGGTCTTTCGCTGTCCTGCGAAATCCTTAAAGCTCTGCGGACGAATCTGCTCATCCTGCATGAGTTCATCACGAGAATAATTGTCTTTGTCTGGATGTAAAAAATCGGGCATTAATTCAGTTTCATTTACCGTAAAGATAGGAAATTTAGGTTAAGATTTAGATTAATTTCAGGCTGAGGTTAAGGTTTAGATTAAGATTGTACGCTCGACCTTTTATCATTTTACAAGATTGATATATTTTAAGTAATTTTGAGAGAGAAAATTTATAAGTTGAGTTTTTAACCTCAACCTCAATCTTAACCTAAAATTAATGAAATTAATTGGTCCTTTCAAGCAGGTTGTTACACTTGCAAACCTTCCCTTAAGAGGAAAAATTTCTGATGAGCAAATAGAAATTATTGTTGATGGTGGAATTTTAATTAACAATAATAAAATCCAGCAAATAGGAAATTTTGAAACTTTAAAATCTGAAAATCAAAATATAGAAATCGAAACAATTGAAGACAAGCAAATCGTACTTCCTGCGTTTGTAGATTCTCATACCCATATTTGTTTTGGAGGAAACCGCGCCAATGATTTTGCGATGCGAAATGCAGGAAAAACTTATCTTGAAATTGCCGAAAGCGGCGGTGGAATATGGAGTTCGGTACAGCATACAAGAAACGCTTCAGAAGAAGAATTGCTGAAGACTTTACTGGAAAGAATCGATTTTTTAATTTCTCTCGGAATTACAACCATTGAAGTAAAAAGCGGATATGGTTTAGATGTTGAAAACGAACTGAAAATGCTTCACATCATTAAAAAAGCTCAGGAAAAAACTCAGGCAACTTTAGTTCCGACCTGTCTTTCTGCGCATTTAAAACCAAGGGATTTTGAAGGAAGTAACGAAGAATATTTACAATATATTTTAAACGAAATTTTACCAAAAGTAAAAGAAGAAAATTTGGCAAAGCGTGTTGATATTTTTATTGAAAAATCAGCATTTCAACCGGAAGAAAGTAAAGATTTCTTGCTTAAAAGTAGAGATTTAGGTTTTGAAATTACGGTTCATGCCGATCAGTTTACACCGGGAAGTTCCAGAATTGCCGTTGAAGTTGGCGCAAAATCTGCAGATCATCTCGAAGCGACCATCGATAAAGATATTGAGTTTTTGGCAAAATCAGATACGGTAGCAACAGCTTTACCGGGAGCTAGTTTAGGATTAGGTGAAAAGTTTACACCTGCAAGAAAATTGTTGGATGCAGGAGCCATTGTCGCGATTGCAAGCGATTGGAATCCGGGTTCTGCACCGATGGGAAATTTAATTACACAGGCTTCTATTTTGGCAACATTTGAAAAGTTAACAACCGCAGAAGTTTTGGCGGGAATGACGTTTCGCTCGGCTTTTGCTTTAGGTTTGGAAGACAGAGGAAGTTTAAAGAAAGGTTTAAAGGCAGATTTTGTAACCTATAAAACCAATAATTTTCAGAATGTTCTTTATAATCAGGGCAGCTTAAATGCAGAGCATGTTTATATCGATGGATTTAAAGTAAAATAATATGGGGATTTTCAATAAGCTTTTTGGTAAAAACGAAGAAGAGCAAGAGATCGAAATTAAAGGGTATAAAGATTTTTGGGATTGGTTTATTACGAAAGAAAAAGAGTTTTTTGAGGTTGTAAAAAACCAGAATAATATTGAAAATGACTTTTTTGATCTTATCGCTCCAAAACTAAAACAGCTAAATGCAGGATACTATTTTCTTGCAGGAATGAGCGATGATTCCACAGCAGAACTGATTATCACTGTAGAAGGTGATATTAAAAATATAATTTTTGCAGAAGAGATTATTGCCGTTGCTCCAAAGATTGACCGTTGGAAATTTACTGCTTTGAAGCCGGAAATGAATCTCACCAGCGGAATTGAAATGGATGGCAGGAAATTCTCTAGCGAAAATATTTTCTTTTATGAGAACGAAATTGAAGGTTATCCTGACGAAATAGACATCACTTTTGTTTATGAAGATTTAAATGATGAAAACAAAAACTCGATCGTAACAGGAGTCTGCGTTTTTTTAGATAATTTTTTAGGAGAATTAAATTTTGCCACTCAGATCGATACTTTTAACGTAATAGGGAAAGAGAATGCGCAGAAAGAACTGGTTCCTATTACGAAGCTGAAAGACTTCTTATCTTGGCGTGAAAGAGAATTTACGGAGAAATATAAAAATGTAAAAAACTTCAGCGAAGAAGATCAGTTCTCTGTTTTTGAAGCGACATTGCAAAATGGTTCGCCTCTTATTGCAGCGATCAATACTTCTTTGTTAAACTACGATTCAAAAGCTTCTTACCCGTGGATTTCTATTTTAAAAGTTCAGTACAACGGGGAAAACAATAACGGACTTCCCGAAAAAGAAGATTACGAAATTTTAAGCAATATTGAAGAGCAGATTATTGAAGAATTAAAAATAGAAGACGGTCATTTATACATCGGGAGAGAAAGTGCAGATAACCTGAAGGAAAGTTATTTTGCAAGTAAAGATTTCAGGAAGCCTTCAAAAGTTTTGAAAAAAATAATGGAAGATCATCCCGAATATAAAATGGCCCTCGAAATTTTTAAAGACAAATACTGGCAGAGTTTTGAACGCTATAATGTAAATAAAAATTAAATTAAAAGCATGATTTGGCAAGGAAGACTTGATGGTGAAGAATTACTTTATCACAGAATATTTCAGAGAGTAAAAACAGAAAATAATTACGATAAAATCTCAGCGAATGATTTCGTTTTACACGGATTTGCCGTTGACGAAGGCGTTCGCAGAAATAAAGGAAGGCAGGGTGCAAAAGACGCACCGGATGTCATCAGAAAAAATATGGCCAACTTTCCGGTGATTAGCCCTGATTTTTCGCTTCTGGATTTTGGCAACATTACCTGTGAAGACGGAAATCTTGAAAATTCACAGAACGAACTGGCAAAAAATGTTTCTAAAGTTTTATTGAAAGGAGGGAAGTCTTTGGTTCTTGGTGGTGGTCATGAAGTTACCTTTGGTCATTATCGTGGGGTGAAAACGGCTTTTCAGGAACAGAAGATTGGGATCATCAATTTCGATGCACATTTTGATAACAGACAACCTGAAAATGGAGTGGGACCAAGCTCCGGAACAGGTTTTTGGCAAATTGCCCAGGAAGGTGAAATCAATTCTCTGCATATCGGAATTCAGAGAAATTCGAATACTCTGAAACTTTTTGATACCGCTCATCAGTTTGGAATGAAATATATTTTGGCAGATGAACTGTTTTTCGAAAACCTTCCGTCAGTTTACGAAAGGGTTAACGAATTGGCAGAATCGGTAGATTTTCTTTACATGACGATTTGTATGGATGTTTTCAACGCTTCAATTGCACCCGGAGTTTCTGCTTCGGCTTACAATGGTATTTTTGCAGATGCGGCATTTATGCATCTTTACAGACATATTTTAAGAAATGAAAAACTGATTGCTTTGGATATTGCAGAAGTCAATCCGGCTTATGATATTCAGGATCGTACCGCAAGACTGGCTGCAAGTCTTGCAAATGAATGGTTGATGATTTAATTAATTTCTCGCAGATCAAGCTAATTACGCTGATTTATTACTTAAAAAATCTGCTCAATCTCCTTAATCTGCGAGAGATATATTTTATTAAATAATTCTTAGCTATAATAAATACATTTCATAGAATTTATCAGTAATTATATACGTTATAAGGAACAGTATTTGTTGCCTTAAAAATGCTTTGTCCAAAAGCAAAAGATTCATTGCTGGATCTTTAAAAATGGAAAATTTAACATGGAAAATTTAATAGAAAACAAGCTGTTAAAAGCTGACCAGGCTTTTCAGGAATGGAAGAAAGTTCCGTTTGAAGAAAAGCAGAAACTCATTGCAAAAGCTGCAGAAATTTTAAAATCTCAATCTGAAACCTTTGGCGAAATCATTACTAATGAAATGAATAAACCTATTTCTCAGGCTATTTCTGAAGTTGAGAAGTGCGCTTTAATGATGAATTATTATGCCGAAGCTGAAAATATTTTAAGGCCGGAAAAAATAGAATCGGAATATAAAATCTCAGAAATACATTATGTACCAAAAGGTGTAATTCTTGGAGTAATGCCGTGGAATTTCCCGTTTTGGCAGGTTTTGAGATTTGCAACGCCTGCAATTCTGGCAGGAAACACAGTGGTTTTAAAACACGCATCCATCTGTTTCGGAAGTGGTAATGCGATTGAAAAAGTTTTTATTGAAGCCGGTTTTCCGGAAGGTGTTTTCCAGAATCTTGAGGTGGGACATGGCGAAGTAAAAGAAATTTTAGAACATAAAACCATCAAAGGGGTAAGCCTCACCGGAAGCGAAAAAGCAGGAGCTGAAGTAGCAGCAACCGCCGGAAAAAATATCAAAAAATCTTTGCTTGAATTGGGCGGAAGCGATGCTTTCATTGTCTTAGACGATGCCGATCTTGATGAAGCCGCAAAAGTAGGTGCTTTGGCGAGACTTCAGAATTGCGGACAAACCTGTGTTGCAGCCAAAAGATTTATTATCCAGAGAGATATTGAGTTTGATTTTCTTCCGAAATTTATTGAAGAATATAAAAAATATATTCCTGCTGATCCTAAATTGAAAACGACCAAATTATCAGGAATGGCAAGACCGGATCTTGCAGATGATCTTGAAAAACAATATAAGAAAGCTTTGGATCATGGTGCAGAAGCGATCATTCCTCTTGAAAGAATTTCTGAAAATGAGTTTAATCCCGGATTGATCAGGGTAGAAGAGGGAAATCCTATTCTGCAGGAAGAATTATTTGGTCCTTTAGGAATGATTATGATTGCAAAAGATGATGATGATGCTTTGGAAATTGCCAATCATATTCCTTTTGGCCTGTCTAATGCAGTCTGGACGAAAAATGAAGAACGCCAACAGTTTTTTATTGATAATCTTGAATCGGGAACGGTAAACATCAACCGAATGACAAGTTCTGATCCGCGTTTTCCTTTTGGCGGAACCAAGTCTTCCGGTTACGGAACAGAGCTTTCTTTACTGGCTTTAAAAGAGTTTGTGACGGCGAAAACAGTTTTAGGAAAATAACATAAAAAACCTCCCGAAATTCGGGAGGTTTTTGTTTATCCTTTCTTTTGAAATGTTGCAAGCTTCAGTGCATCTTTGATCATCTTTCCCGGTCTGAAAATGGTCTTTACACTTTTGATGCTTGAGGCAGTTACTTCTTCGGCGGTTTCTTTTCCTTCGCTGGAACCACCTGCCTGTAAGGTAAAATACTCACCTACGTATACAATTTTTCCGTCGGCTACATCATCTGCAATTTTAGAAAATGTGCTTTCAAGTACGGCAAGAATGTCGGCTTTTGATACGGTGGAAACTGTAGAAGCATATTTGGCGAGATCTGAAAGAGTTGTTGTGCCGTCGCCTATAATGTCGGCATAGTATTTTTGCGGATCATCAGGGCTTTGAGGATTTCTTTTCTGTACAACTTTAAATTTGATAGCCATTTTTTTTCATTTTTTTTGTGTTAAACATATATTCATCTGTGATACTAATGTACATAAAAAAACGAACGAAATAACGCCTGTAGATAAACATCTACAAATTAAGAATAGTATCTCTGAAAATGAGATGTCTAACTTAAAAAAATTAGACGTCTCATTTGATGAAGTTAGACGTGTAAATTGATAAAGTTACACGTCTAATTTTAAAAGGTGATTATTGTATTGTAAAAAAGGAATAAATATTATTTCTTTAAAAGACTTTCTATAAGCTTGTTTTGTGATTCTATCAGTTGGGTAATCTGTTGCTGTTGAAATGTAATTTGCTCCTGATTCTTTACAAGACTTTCCAGCAACTCTGGAGGAGCCATATTGTTGATCGTAGGATAGTACTGTTGTTGAACTGAACTATTATCGTTGAAGACAGGATTATGATTAACAATATTCTGATCTTTTGTATCTAATAAATTATAAAGATCTATATTATAAATCTCAGAAATTTTCAGCAGGTTATCTGTAGTTGGTTTTGCCTGATCTGTTTCCCAAAGATGATAGGCAGGTTGGGAAACCCTCAACCTGTCGGCGATTTCCGCCTGTGAGAGATTCTTACTGTGTCTAAGATTTCTAAGTTTTACCCCTAAGCTCATTGCAATTTTTTTTCAAAAATACTAATCTTTTTACGATTATAAGATCACTTATCGATTTTATAAGTAAACTTATTAAAAGTATGTATTATTACAATTACTTTTGAAAAACAGCAATGCTATTGTTGCTAAAAAGAATTTTTTATATATTTAGATTCTAAAAACCACAAAAAAAGACAATGGAAAAAAAATTACTTCTCAGGCTCTGCCTGATTCTTATGGTCGCAATCAGTATCTCCTCCTGCAGAACAGACCATCTTCCCGAGCAGGAAACCACTTACAGCAACAGCTCGAAATTTCAGCTTACCTCGAGAAGAATATCTTTAAACGAAGCGAAGCACAAAGAAAAGCTTGTTACCGAGCTTGATAAGGCTGAAGCGAAGATTAAGACATTTTCTAAAACTAATGCTCACGGTAAGATTGTTAATTACGGAAACGGCGTTTCTATCGATACCGATAATGTGATCTATATAGAAAACGGCCCCGATTTTTATACCTATACCTTTCGTATCAACAGGGAAAATGAACCTGAAAATGCTCCTGTAGAGAACCTTGTCTTAAGCCCTTTATCAGACGGAAGCTGGAAAGAAGAGCTGGTTACTTATAGCCTCACCGCTCAGGAGAAGCAGACGATGCTTGCAGACGGTGCGGTAGATCTAAAAGGAAAAATAACCAAAGAGTTGCTACAAAGCGGAACTTATGCACCACAAGTAATGGAAAGAGTGGTCTGCTATGATTATGTAGATGCCTATTACACCATGTGCAGCGGTAACGAACATAATCATGGGGAACTGGCAGATGAAGAAGGAGGTCCGTGTTTAGCAGATACTCAGTCGGTACTGGTAATTACGGTAACAAGGAGATGTAATGACATAGCAGTGGGAGGTAACGATGAGGGTGGAACTCCATCAATACCGTCTGAAGGCGGCGGAAATCAAGGAGGTGGTGGAACAGCGCCTTCTACCCAGCCTTGTGAAGGAAATGGAGTTCCTTCCCAGCCACAAGACCCGAACTCTACTATTGGAGGAAACGAAGGCTGTAATCCAGGAACACCTACTTTACCGAATCTGGAGCCTATAGAATTTGAAGAGCCTAAAACTGATTGTGAACGATTAAAAGAAAAAACAGATGATGCCGCATTCAAACATAAAATGGATAGTTTGAAACAAAGAGTAACACAATTAAACCCTGATTCGCATGAAACCAGTGTAATTGTAACAAAATATAAAGGTAAAATAACCTATTCGATTAAGCAGAGCCCATCAACTTTTCAAATAGATGGTACAAAACGGACAATTAATATACAAACTCAGAATGATATAGCAGGAATACATAACCATTGTCCCGGCGGAATTCCTATGTTTTCCTATCCTGATCTGGTGACCTTTTACGATCATTATAAGTTTTTAGCTGCCTATAGAAAAAATGAATTTTCTATGTTTTTAGTAACTTTTAAAGGAACATCATATGCACTAAGAATGCAGGATATTACAGTATTGGACACTTTATTTAATGGAATAAATTTAGATACAAAAGAAGGTAGGACATTGGCAGAGAATAAGGTCTTAAAAATTTAYGAAAATGATGGAGGACTAAACAGAAATCAAACTTATACCGTTGATATGGCAGAAAAGATGCTGATGAGGGTACTTAATACATCATATTTTGGTAATGGAAATTCTGTATTTCTATATCAATATGAAGATAGTCAATGGAAGAAATTAATACAGAATCCGGATGGAAGTATTCAAAAAATACCATGTCCTCAACCATAACATCTAAATGAATAATTATGAAAAATATATTTTTGTTATCAATTCTTATATTCTTTTCTGTGCAATGTAAAGCGCAGAATAACATCATTGCACTAACAAACTGTAATAAAAAATACGATCATAGTACCGGAGATTATTATCTTAAAGATACTACGAATGAGATGAATAAATATGAAGGCGTATGGAAGTGGTCAAGTGGAAATAGAGAATTTATTCTGACTTTAATAAAACAGGTTAAACATCATTATCGTGAAACCGGAAATGATAATTATTATGAAGATCGTTTAGTTGGCTATTATACTTACAAAGAAAATGGAACTATAATAGCCGATACCTCTTCAGATACAAATTTATCAACTGACTATGGAATGAAAGTAATGTTCATTTTAAACTGTCACTTTCAAATAGCATCTATAGCATTCAATGATTATAAAAAGTATAAAGAATTTGAGGTTCTTTTGGAAAATATATCCCCTACTCAAATAAAAATGAATATGTTTGAAAGAGAGCATGTCATCACTATTAGAAATGGCATACAGATTCCTGCTGAAATGCCACAAGGAGGCAGTACTTTCCCGATGGAAATGATCCTTACAAAGCAGTAATATAAAGCCTCCAATTTTGGAGGTTTTCTAATATCGGTAAGCTTTAACCCAAATTCTGGCAACAACCACTCCCATAGATCCTCCGGGAAGTAGCGGAGCAACAAATCCTGAAAATCCATGTGAAGGAACTATTCCTTCCCAGCCACAAGACCCGAACTCTACTATTGGAGGAAACGAAGGCTGTAATCCAGGAACACCTACTTTACCGAATCTACCACATTTGAATATAACTGATCCTTGCAAAAAAACACAAGCTTCTATCACCGCTGCTAATAATGTTTTGAAAAACCCTGAAGTGCAAACCAAAATGGATGCGGTGTTGAAAGGGAAAATAAATGCACCAAAAGAATGGTCTGTAGCAATTGGACAAAAACCTGATGGCTACGAAGTAACACCCGCTATAGAGCAAGACTCCACAAAAGGAACTGTCCCTTCTTCTCAGCTAATGAATACATATATTGCAGATGGACATTCTCATGCAGGAAACCCGGGAGTACCATCAGGAGGTGACTTGTATAAAATGATAAAAGCTTTGGAAGACAGCCCTGCTCTAAGGTACCGTTATGTGTATGGGAATTACGGTGGATTACCGGAAGTATATGCTTTTGTAATTGACAATCCTGCATTAGCAAAGGATTTTGTAAACCAATTTCCGGAAAGTGAAAATTATGATCCTAAAACACATGGTATTAAAGAAGAAAGCCCTTTAGGTAAAGAATTTTACAGAGCAGAAAATCACGCTTCCGAAGGTAGATTTACAAATTCATCTGGAGAAAATTATGAAAGTCGTGCTGTGGGATTTGCTTATATTTTAGAAAAATATAATGCAGGCATAAGTATTGCCAAAACTGATGCAAACGGCAATCTCAAAAAAATTAATGCTAACGTACAGCAAATAACTGTTCCTAATAGTGGTGGAAAGGTAAAAGAAGGAGTGAAAATTTCAAAATGTCCTTAAATTTAATTTTAAATATATCAATTATGAAAAATATAATTTTTAAAATATTCCTGTCAATCAGTTTATTATTGATCTATAACTGCAAAGCACAAAATTCAAGTGATTATATCACATTCTACAATGGCGTAGTTCCTAAACTCAATACGATTGCTGTAAATAAAACACAGTTCTACGGTCAGAACTTTTCGAACTTCTATAATGAACTTTTAAATAAAAATATTACAGTTGTTAAATTAGGCTATGGATATAAAGAAGATCCGGCATCAAAATATTATGTTTTAAGGTTATTTTTCGAAGATGACGATATGTGGGGGGCTGCATCAGATCTTAACTATCAATATCCTTGGATATCAATTACCTTTGAAAATGAAATTCCCAGCCAGATAAAAAGTATGGTAATGCAAAATTATGGAGTGTGGAACAATACTTTTGTTCAGTTTTTCTCTAATATGAAGATTGAGAAGATTAAGTTTGTTGGTGTAAATGGTTATGATAGTAGTGATTGGTCAGGGAAATAATATAAAAAAATTATTTTTCTTTATAATACTACTTAGTTTATTTACTAATTGTAGTATTAGAAAAAAAAGACTCGTGCATTTTCTTTCAACGTTAGAAAACCTAAAGGTATTACCTCCTACAAAAGAAGAAGCGATAATAATTGAAAAATTACAAGAAGATGCAAGAAAGTTTTCAGAGAAATGTGAAAGAGAAGGTCGCAATTGTTTTATATGTGAGTCATCTTCTAGCGCTAACTTTAAAACAGGTGTAACAGAATTCAGAAAAATAATTTTCGATCAATTTAAAGTAAATGCTGGGTCAAAAGAAGGAGAAAATAAAATACTTGTTACAATTGGTAAGCAAAATAATATTGAGAGTACAGAATTTCTAAAATATACAGACGAAGACAGTAAAAGACAAATTGAAGAAATGTTTAAATCTAAARAATTAAATCAATGGCGTTCTGCAATAAATTCTGGTTTTCCTGTAAAAACACAATTCGAGATAAGTATTTTTATTGAAAAAAGATATAAATGAAAACCTCCCGAATTTCGGGAGGTTTTCATTTATATCAAAAACAATAATTAAATTGTCGTTAATCTCAAAGTATTTGTTTTTCCACCTTCGTAAGACGGCGTTGCATTAATGTTGATTACAAAATCTCCGGTTTCTATATAACCGTGATTGTGCGTCAACATATTTACCTGAATAATGGTTTCATCAGTTGGTTTATTCATGTCATAATAATAAGCACGAACTCCCCAAAGAAGATTCAGCATCGTGATAACTCTTTTATTTCCACTGAAAACAATGATGTGAGAGTTTGGTCTGTGTGCCGATAACTGGAACGCTGTGTAACCTGAACTTGTAAGTGTAACGATTGCGGTAACGTTGGTACTTTTCGCAATTCTTACGGCAGCAAGACAAACCCTGTTTGTAATGAAACGCTCGTCGATACAGTTGTAATCTTTTTCGATAGGTTCGTTTTTGTGCTGATAGAAATTGGTCATTTCGATGTTCTTCACAATTTTTGCCATATTTTCTACCACCTGAACAGGATATCTTCCTACAGAAGTTTCACCCGAAAGCATTACTGCATCGGCCCCGTCTAATACTGAGTTGGCAACGTCATTTACTTCTGCTCTGGTTGGTGTTAAGCTGTTGATCATCGTTTCCATCATCTGGGTTGCGATAATTACAGGTTTTGAATAGAATCTTGCTCTTTCAACCAAATTTTTCTGGATCGCAGGAACTTCTTCCATCGGAACTTCTATAATATCCTGTGCATGACGTACGAATGAAAGAGCGATCCAGTCTACTTCCATATCCATCATAAAGTTGGCATCCTGAATATCTTTTTCTGTCAAAGCAGGAAGCGAAACATTCGTATTCGGAAGATTTACTCCTTTTTTAGAACTCAATGGTCCACCCTGAATGGTTTTAGCTTTTACGGTATCTACATTATTGGTTTCAAGAACTTCAAGAACAAGTTTACCGTCATCAATTAAGATTCTTTCTCCAACTTTTACATCCTGAGGAAACTGCTGATAAGTCATATAAACTTTGGTGGAATCTCCTTCAATTTTTTCGTTGGTAAAGGTAAGAATGTCTCCCGGGTTAAGGTAAGACCCTTCTTTTACAACACCAACTCTCAATTTCGGGCCCTGTAAATCTCCTAAAATACTTACTGAATAACCATATTCCTTATTAAGGTCTCTGATGATTTGTATATTTGAACGAACTAAATCGTAATCGGCGTGAGAGAAGTTTATTCTAAAAACGTCAACACCCGCTCTCATCAATCCTAACATTACCTCCTTCGAAGATGAAGCAGGCCCAAGTGTTGCAATAATTTTTGTCTTCTTTAAATACTTATTCATAATACTGTATTATTTGATAAAGCTCTTCTTCAGAACTCAGATTGTAATCTTGAATCGGAAATGCAAGATTTTCAGCCAGCAAAATTACGGAAAAATCAGGAAACTGTTCCGAACTGTGCAGAATATATTCTACTTCTGGATGATTATTTAATAAAAATTTAATGTTTTCTTCTTCTGCGAAGAGTTCAGTTTGTAATTTTTTTTGATTACTTTCTGAAGATTTGTTGGAAATAAAAGTAAAACAGGTTTTGGTATGCTTGTGATAAGCTTCAAACCTGGGAAAATAAAAATCATAATAAGACCCGTTAAAGACAAGGTCTTCTATTCTTGAAAATTTTAAATCGTTGATTTGATTAATTTTGAAAAAAAACTCATGATCCGGTATATGTTTTACTAATCTTACCAAGGCGATGGTAATATCTTCAAATTCTATATCGTCGAGATCATAAAGTTTTTGAATTTCCAAGTATATTTTCTTTTTTATTTAAAATATAAAATGCTCTTTGTGCAGCTTTTTCTTCTGCTTTTTTCTTTGAAGTTTCGGTGGCGTTCGAAATCTTTTCATTTCCCAGCCAGACATGGCATCGGAAGACGACAGATTTATTGACCTGAATTTCTTCGCAGGTTTCGTACTTTATATTGAGTTTCTTTTTCTGGCTCCATTCCAGCAAAAGACCTTTGTAGCTTACGATCTTATTTTCAAGCTTATTGATTTCTGTTGGCGTAAGGAGTCTATCCAAAACGATTTTTTTGCAAATATCGTATTGAAAATCCAGATAAACAGCACCAATCAGCGCCTCAAAGAGATTTCCTGAGATGTTTTCTCCTAAAGCAACCGTATGATTGTTTTTTTGTAAAAGATCGGTAAGCTTTAAATCTTCTCCTAATTTGTTGAGATTCTTTCTGTTTACAATCTTAGATTTCATCTGCGTCATATATCCTTCATTCGCTTTAGGATAAGTTTGAAACAGATGGCACGAAACGATTGTACCCAAAACGGAATCTCCTAAAAATTCAAGCCTTTCGTAATTGCTTTCCTGATTTTTAGAAGAAGTTTTAATTGAAAAAGCCTCACGGTAAAAGCTGACATTTTGAACCTCGATCCCTAAAATTTTATTTAGTTCTGTGCTCAGGAAATAGTCTCTTTCCGTAAGTTGTCTTTTTCTTTTTTTGATAAGGAATTTAGAAAAGTATTTCTGTAACTCCATTCAGTAATAATTAGATTTTCTTAAACAGAACACAAGCATTGTGTCCACCAAATCCGAAAGTATTACTCATGGCAACTTTTACATCTTTTTTTACAGCTTCGTTGAATGTGAAATTAAGTCTGCTGTCGATGTTCTCATCATCAGTAAAATGGTTGATTGTAGGAGGAACAATACCATGAATAATAGTTCCTAAAGCAGCAATTGCTTCAATAACTCCGGCTGCACCCAAAAGGTGACCCGTCATTGATTTTGTAGAATTAATCTGAATGTCGTAAGCATGCTCACCCAATAATCTTGAAATTGCGTTTGATTCTGCAATGTCTCCTAATGGAGTAGATGTACCATGCATATTGATATGATCTACTTCATCAGCAGTTAAACCTGCGTCTTCCAAGCAATTTTTCATTACTAAATAAGCTCCTAAACCTTCAGGATGCGGTGCCGTCATGTGATGTGCGTCTGCACTCATACCGCCACCCAATAATTCTGCATAAATTGTTGCACCACGCTTCACAGCGTGTTCGTATTCTTCAAGAATGATACATCCTGCTCCTTCACCCAAAACAAAACCATCTCGGTCTTTGTCAAAAGGTCTTGAAGCTGTTGTAGGATCGTCATTTCTTGTAGACAGTGCCATCATTGCATTAAATCCTCCAACACCACTTGCCGTAACGGCAGCTTCAGAGCCTCCGCAAACGATAACGTCTGCTTTGCCGAGCTGAATAAGCATTTTAGAATCAATTAATGCGTTTGCAGATGATGCACAGGCAGAAACTGTAGTGTAATTGGGACCGTGGAAACCATATTCTATAGAGATATGCCCCGGTGTAATGTCCGCAATCATTTTAGGAATAAAGAAAGGGTTGAATCTTGGGATGTCTGTATTTGCCCAGCCCAAAACTTCGGTTTCGAAAGTTTCTAAACCACCAATTCCTGATCCCCAAATCACTCCGACTCTGTTTTTATCAACATTGTCTTTCATGATTCTTGAATGGCTCACTGCTTCTCTTGCAGCAACCAGCCCAAGCTGGGTGTTTCTATCCATTTTTTTAGCCTCTTTCTTATCGAAATAGTCTAATGGATTGAAGTTTTTCACCTCGCAGGCGAACTTGGTCTTGAAATTTGTGGCATCAAAAAGAGTAATAGGAGCGGCTCCGCTCTTGCCTTTTACAAGACTTTCCCAGTATTCATTCGCATTATTACCGACGGGTGTTATTGCGCCAAAACCAGTTACAACTACTCTTTTTAATTCCATAAATTTTGTAAATTTTCTTTGTTGAAGAATATTATTTATTTACTACTTCTTCTATATAAGCGATAGCGTGCCCTACAGTAGTAATTTTTTCAGCTTGGTCATCAGGGATTTGGATGTTAAATTCTTTTTCAAATTCCATGATTAACTCAACTGTATCTAGTGAGTCTGCTCCTAAATCATTTGTGAAGCTAGCCTCAGGAGTTACTTCTGTTTCTTCAACGTCAAGCTTATCAGCGATGATAGCTTTTACTCTTGATGCAATGTCTGACATAGTAAATTTATTTTTTATTGTTAGATGGTGCAAATATATAAAATTCTTTACGATAAAACATTTTTTTAACCTTTTTTGTCGGGTGAGTGGTAATTATTTATTATATTTTGAGGTAGTCTTTTCGTAATCAGTGTTTTATATTCGTTGTGTTTTTTGATTGAATTTTAAAATATTGCTGACTTTGCTTCGAGATATTTATGGCAAGTAATTTACTTATTAAGATGTAAGGTTATTTTGATTGATTTTAAAATAGATTCATAGCTGAAAAACAGTAGTTCTATGCTTTATATTTGCGTTTTAAAAATAAATAGTAATGTCGACTGCTGCTCATATGTTGGTTCCGATGACGGATTTTGTAATTGAATATTATTCTCATGAAGGATATGCAGATCTTCATACACTTAAGGTGATGAATAATTATGCTAAATTTCTTAAGACACCTTTGTCGCTTGAAATGTTTGTACCAACAGATCACCTGGGTAATATTTTGAAGGAGCCTAAAAATTACTCAGACTGGAAATCTTTATCTCACAATAAAATGTTGGATGGAAACGATTCACCTTCAATGCTTGATGAATATAAATATTACAGCAGAGCGGAGAATAAGTGTCTGTTTGATGGTTTTCGGGTTGTATATAATGGTTTTTCGGTTATCAGAATTGTAGCCGCTTATAATGAAGTTATTGAATTGTCTTTCAATAAGGTTGACGGTAAGTTTCAGCATTATACTACGATAGAGTCTCTTCTGGGTTTTGATGCTGTTTTTCTTTCGACAACAGCGTTGAAAAAAATTGGATTAAAAGTTTAGCTGATAATTAATAAAAAAAACAGGAACATTTCAAGTGTTCCTGTTTTTTTGTGGAGTTGGAGGGACTATAATACTTTATTCTATCTGTATTTAATTTATTTACGTGTTTTATGTGTGATTTTCAAATGATTGATAATTAGGTATTTGAGGTTTTTTATTTTTTGTATTAAGTAAGATGTTATAAGATGAGGTAAAAATAATTCTTAAAAATGTTTACTAAATGTTTACTAACTATTAACTTTGCTAAAAATATTTTAGTAGTGCTATGGCAACAGTAACATATCTTCTTCAATCCGATTCCAACAACGCCACTATCCACTGTTATTTTTCAGTTGGGCGAGGGAGCTTATTTAAACGTAAAACTCGCGAAYCAATCAATTCAAAGCATTGGAATATAAAAAAGAAATTTCCTATTGATTTAAAATCTGGAACGGAGAGAGTTTTAAAGGAGCATCAAGACTTAAAAATTAGGCTGAATGAACTATCTAATTTTATTCTTTCAGAATATCGTAAGAGAAATGACTCGGAAGTTATTAATGGTAAGTGGCTTGAAGAAATTATTGAAGCATATTATACTGGAGGTAGGAAAATTAAACAAATGGATTATTTGGATAATTATCTAAAGCACTACAAGGAGGAGGTTCTTCCTTTTAGAAAGCATCGTGGTCGATTGATTTCTGCTTCTACAGTTAAAAAGCAAAAAACGATAATTAAGAAAATTCTTGAATTTGTGGATTCGCTTAATTTGCGCCCAAAAGTGTCGGATTATGATATTAAGATGTCAAATAAGTTTGAGTTATTTTTAGAGAATCAGGGTATTGCTAAAGGTACAATTGGGAGGTATGTAAAGTATCCAAAAACAATTATAGGGCATGCTACTTCGTTAGGCTTACAGACTAGTAGTACTCTTTCAGATATTAAAGGTTATACAACGGACACTCCAACGATTTTTATCACAGAAGGCGAGCTGAATTCTATCGCAAGCATTACTTTTTTAGATCCTAAATTGGAGGCTGCAAAACATTGGCTAATAATAGGGTTTTACACCGGACAACGGGCTTCTGATCTGTTAAAAATGAACAAGAAAAAGTTAATTCTGAAAGAAGGGAGGTTGTGTTTGAACCTTAGTCAACAAAAGACAAAGCATCCTGTTTTAATACCACTAAGGAAACAGGTCTTAGATATTCTCAATCTCCGAAATGGTGAGTTTCCGGTGTCATTTTCTGACAACATTGAAAGTGCTAAAACGATTTTCAACGAAAGTCTTAAACTAATTGCTAAGCAAGCCGATTTGAATCGTTTAGACTGG
Organism: Chryseobacterium sp. 2TAF14; assembly: GCF_052115105.1. Taxonomy (NCBI): domain Bacteria; kingdom Pseudomonadati; phylum Bacteroidota; class Flavobacteriia; order Flavobacteriales; family Weeksellaceae; genus Chryseobacterium; species Chryseobacterium sp. 2TAF14. The sequence continues at coordinate 1,463 of NZ_JBFRGA010000002.1, read as the reverse complement.
GGTAAGAAATGGAATTACAACACAAAGAGATATGATTATGGACAATACCCTTTACATGATATCATAAGCTCGCATGTTTGCAGGAGGTCGTTTGCTACACATAATTATGCAAAAATGCCTACTCCTGTTATTATGGCTGTAACTGGRCATAAGACTGAAAAAGAGTTTTTAAATTATATTGGTAAAGATTTCAATGACCTATCAATGCAGATGTTTACATATTGGGAGGAAGAAGAACAAAAAAGTGTTGAAGTAAAAGAAAATTTAAAAAGTAGTAATGGGTAGTACTTTAGCATCGATCGACGAAAGTATTAGGATTGTGCACAGCATCGCCGTAGATGCTAATTATTTTAATGAAATAATTTATAGAATACATGAAGATGTAAGATTTATAATTACGCCGTTTTACTCTCATTTTCATCCAAAATACGAAGTTGAGGTTACGAATTATAATTTAAATCTTTATAAATTTCTATTAAAAAATGAGAAATTGTTAGTGGAAATTCTTTATAATGAAGAGTACATGAATAGATTCATTGACGGAAAGAATAAATTTAAAGACAAATGGTCACATTTAAATCCGCATAATTTCAAAACATGGAATACTCTTCTTCATTTATTCAAAACTAGAAAGCTTACAGAAATTTTAAGTAAACAAGAAGTGTTTACAAAAGATGAAATCTTAAAATCATTTGAACATTCTGGATTTCTTCATGAATATTTAGAATTTGAAGAATCTTATTCTTTATCTGTCCTAAGTTATCTGTCACTGCGAAATAGTCAACTTAATAATTTTTCGGAGTTTAAAATCCCTATCTCCTCTTATTACTCCTATAATTTACCTCCTGCCGAATCAGAGGAAGTTACAATAGATGTTAAGGTTGAGTTTATTATCTTAAATGAAACAAGGCAGCTTGATCAATACAAAGGGACATCGACAAATTCCGAATTAGCGGATATTGTTTCTCGTATCATTAATAATAAATACAAAAAATTCAAAGTTAAAAATCCATGTACTAAAAACAATATTAAGAATATTCTTACGGCTGACAATTATTTTCCTGATTATACTCTTTCTCAATCAGCTTATAAAAAAAGTAATGTAAAAAAGGCAATAAAATTACTTACGGAAATGAATTTTCCCTTAACGCGTTGCAAGTATCTACCTCAACTAAGATTAAAGGAACCTTCATGGTTTGATTAAGAAATAACAGTTTTCTTCACTTTTTAAAAACTGTTACACCTTATTTTGCTTCATAAAAAATAAAGTAAATGGAAAAAATAAAAGTTGAGATGGAAATTTCTGAAGAAAATCTTCAAATTGTGGTTGATAAGATTTCGCAAAGTGTTTGTGGTGATGTAAGAGCTGTGTTGAATAATATTCCAAGATCTCACGAATATCTTTCTGCAAACGATATTTGTAATCGTTTTGGGATTACAAAGCCGACTGTACATGAGTGGAG
>NZ_JBFRGA010000001.1:0-75474 GCF_052115105.1 Chryseobacterium sp. 2TAF14 | reverse complement strand
AGCTTATGGCGACACAAAATTTTCAAAAGAAGAATATACCTACGAAAACAACCAGCTAAAAACTCTGAAAACCTGGAACAGAGATAATTCAGGATATTTACAAGAAACTTATGCTTATGACGGTTTTGGAAACCTTACTCAAAAAACCATCAGCAATAGTATAGATTCTCAAACTCAAACAATAAAAACAAATTATGATGATAAAGGAAGATTTGTAATAAAGAAAACGGACAATTTAGGCTTAGAAACCAATATTACCTATAATAATTGGGGGCAAATTCTTACTCAAACCGACCCTTTAGGAAATGCTCTTACCAATACTTATGATAACTGGGGTAAGCTTCTTAAATCCAAAACTAATTTAGGAGGGACAACTACTTATCAGTATGAAAGAGATAATAATTCAAATATTATTGTTACCCAAAATGATCCTGATGGTGATATTTCTAAAAAATATACCAACAGATTAGGTCAGGATTATAAAGCTTCTACCAAGGCTTTTGGACAGGGACAATATATATCTACAGAAACCCAGTATGATGTTTTAGGAAGAAAAATTAAAGATTCTGAGCCTTATTTTGAAGGTCAAAGCGCCTCTCAGTGGAATATTATTTCGTATGATGATTCTGTTTTTCCCACAAAAGTAACCGCTACCTCATTCAATGGAAAACAGATGGAGACTAGTGTCTCAGGCCTAACAACTACAATAAAAGAGCTTAATGGTTACGCAAGAACAACTTCCAAAACGACCGATGCTTTAGGAAATGTACTTTCAAGTAATGATAAAGGAGGAACAATACAATTCACTTTCAATGCCGCCGGAGAGCAGATTAAAGCCCAGTATGCTGAAAATATTGTTACCACAAAATATGATTCCTGGGGAAGAAAATCTGAATTTAACGATCCTTCCAACGGGTTGTATAAATATGAATACGACGGTTTCGGGCAGCCTAAAAAAATTATCAGCCCAAAAGGAACTAAAGAATATACATACAATAATTTAGGACAGCTTATTACACAAAAAGAGCTTTCTACAAGCGATAGCGGAGCGGCAACCGACAAAACAATTACCTATTCTTATGATGACAAAGGAAGGGTAATCTCAAAATCTGGAACCTCCAAAGGCAAAGCATACAGCTCGAATGTTTCTTACGATCCTCAGGGAAGAGTATTGTCTTCATCCGAAAGCAGCAACGGTAAGTATTTCATCCAGAAAGGGATTACTTATGATGATAAAGCCAGAGTCGTTTCTTATGAAAAACAATTGTATTCTTCAGGAATTTTAACGAAAGTTAACTTAGAAAATATTTACAGTACGTGGAATGGAGAATTGTATCAGGTAAAAGATAAAAATTCTGGAAAAATCCTGTGGGAGCTGAAAGAAACCAACGCCAGAGGACAGGTTTTAAAAGCCAAAATAGGAACAGCCGATGTTAATAATCTGTATGATGGGAATGGATTTTTAACCAGCATCAATCATTCCTCAGCAGTGAAGCCTTCTATTTTGCAGATTTCTTATTCATTTAATGCAATTAAAAATGAGCTCAATAGCAGAACAACGGGTGGAGATTTCAGCATTAATGAGACTTTTGATTATGATGATAATAACCGATTGATCAATTGGACGAATCCTGTAACAGGAATAAAACCATCATCTAACAGAAATGTGTATGATGCAAAAGGAAGAATTACCCAAAACGATCAGGTAGGAACCATCAAGTTTGAAAATTCTGCCAGGATTTATCAGCCGACAGGGATGACATTGAACGCTGAAGGAACCCACAATTACAATAATGATCTAATTCAATCTGTTGTTTATAACGAAAACAATGATCCTGTATTTATTGATGGTGAAAAAGGCGATGCTGCCTTTCAATATGGTTTAACTGCCATGAGACAAAGGGTAACCTATGGAGGAAATTTCAGCTCAGACGGAGATGGCAAGTTTACCAAATTTTATAGTGGAGACGGGAGCTTTGAAGTCGTGAAGGATAATACTACAGGTAAAGAAAAACACATTATTTACATCGGTGGAACACCTTACGAAAGCAATATTGTGTATTTGAAAAACTTTGAAGAGAGCAACGGTTCTTACAAATTTTTGCATAAAGATTATATAGGAAGTATTCTGGCAATAAGCGATGAAGCTGGAAATAAGCTTGAGCATAGACATTTCGATGCTTGGGGCAATTTCACTCATTTAAAAATCGGTAGCGGGGCGATTATTACCGATAAAAATATTATTAATAATACTTCGTTATTACTGGAAAGAGGATATACTTCTCACGAGCATTTTGCAGAAATAGGTATCATCCACATGAACGGAAGGCTTTATGATCCATTACTCAGAAGATTTTTAAATGCTGACGAAAATATTCAAGATCCTTACAATACTCAAAATTATAATAAGTATGGGTATGTAATGAACAATCCGTTGATATTTAATGACCCGAGTGGGGAATATTGGGAAGCAGGTTTCCTTTTAGCTGCTGCCGCATATGCTATAACCGGAGCCATTATAGGAGCTGCAATTGGAGCTGCTGTATATTTAGTTTCAGCTGCCTTTACAGGTAATTTCAGCTGGGGAGGTTTTGGAAAATCTATATTATTGGGAGCATCGACAGGAGCTATATCGGGTGCCTTAGGACAGGTTTTCAGTGCATCAGGGTTTTGGGCAATGGTCGGCAATGGTGCATTAGCTGGTGCGGGAGCAGGAGGAGTTACTTCACTTATCAATGGTACCAACTTTTTAGAAGGCTTAGCAAAAGGAGCTGTGATTGGGGGAGCTGTAGCAGCGGTTTCTTATACGATTTCTGCTTTTGCTAGAACAGGGTTTAAGTTTAAACATGAATTGAGTATAAATGATATAAGCTCTAGTGAAAATATAGATATAACTGATCCTTTTTATTTAAAAGATCCTGTAGAGAGAGTTAGAGATTTACGAAGTAATTTTGGAGTAGGAAATTTTGGAGTAGGAACTGAAGCAATAGATTATGATTCTTATAATACAAAAGGGCTAATTGACGGAGAATATGTAGCTGTGTCTCGCTATAATTTTTGGAAAAATAGAACTAATATTACATATTCTTACAAAGCAGTACAAAATAAATATTTATTAGCTAAAACAATGGCCCATGAAACTGCGCATGCATATTATAACGCATCAGGTCTCATTTTTCATGCTAGATTTAAAAATCCGACGAATACGCTAAATAACTTAGAGCATTTGGCAATAAAGGAAAGTGAATGGATTTTAGTAAAATTAAATAATATGCCTGTCACACCTCAATTAAATTTAATTAGTCAGGGGCAAATATTATCTCGTGTATTATCACTAGATTCACAAGGTTCTACAGCTTTCTACAAGCTACTAAAGTTTTTTGATCCTATTTTTAATAAAATATTATCATATTAATAATGAAAAAAAATATCTTACTTTTATTATTGCTCGCTATTATATCATGTAAAAATAGCAGTCAGAAAATTTATAAAGATTTTCATTTTGAATACTGGAAAGAAGAAGACCATTATAATTCTGAAAATGGTTTGTTTACTAGAAATTATGCTGCTAACGAGCAGGCAAAAAGAAGTGATAGTATAAGAAATATTACCCTAAATAAAGAAGAAATTACTAAAATAATTAAGGGATTAGAACAGTATTCTATCTTAGAGTTGCCAAGCGAATTTTCATGTAATATCTTATCAATAAGAGACCCAAAATTTGTTCATGTTAACATTAGCATAAATGGTAATTATAAGGAATTTTTATTTAAATATAATCGTAGTAATCCTGATATTAAATGTACTAAAGGCAAAAGAATAATTAATTTTAGTAAGATTTTAGATTCCATAATTTATAATAAAAAGAGCATTAGGGATTTACCTCAAACAAACTTATATTATGAATAATAAGGAATGTCAGCAAGCAACTTTCAAATGCTGTAATTAATAGTAAGTATGAATGGAGGTATCGCAGGTGATATTGATGCTTTGTTTAACCGGATAAAACTTTTTACAGGATTACATAAAGGAGCTGTTTTTGGTGGCGCTGTGGCGGGTGTAAGTTATATGATAATTTTTTTAAGCAATGCTAAAAGTACTCCCCCTGCCGATCCGAGCGTCACGCTCGTTCCTTTAAATAAAAAACTCCCACATGATTATATAGTGTGGTAATTACAAAAAAAATCCGTCTCATAACCGAGACGGATTCTTTTATTCTAAAAATCATCTAAGCATAACACTAAAATCCCACCCCAAAAACACCCAATTCCTACATAGTTTTCATACCTTTACCTCACAATTTTTCTTACATTTTGGCAAATCTCTACAAGAAAGAAAGTCCGTTTCAGGTGTTTATATCGTTCAAAAAATATTTGGATGTGTTAGAGCATATCCGGTACAACGATCGGTTAGAGTATCGTGCCAATTATGCAGAATCTTTGATCGAGAAAACCAAAAATTTCAAAGAATTAAGAGATGGATTTCAGGATCTTTCGGTGTTTGAAAAGCACAAAGACCTCATCAGGCTTTTGTTGGCAGACCTCTTTCCTACCGGTTTAACGAGAAATGAAATTAAAGCCGCAGGAATTCCGCTTACCAATCTTACGTTCAATTATACCGAAAGATTTCAGAATATTCTGAATGATGCCGGAAAAGATTTTGAGATTGAGTTCAGAGACATCAGTGATGACGAATATTATGTCTTTTGCTGTTGCCTGATTTTGCAGACCTACCTTAAGAAAGACATTAAAGTTACCGTACCTTTTTATTATGACATTCCCGATAAACAGGGAATTATGAAGCATTATAAAATCACGGTCAACTCAGATTTCAGTGATGTTTATCCTGCAGAAGGAACAAAAATTCCGTCGGATGATATTTTGGATATGCTCCTTGAAAATCTTGATGATGTACAGCTCTGGAAAAAATATTTCCAGCCAGAATCTTGGGTTTTAAAAGGATTCAGCATTATTTCTCTTGTCGACTGTACTTCGGAAGTTGCATTATCCGATTTAAAATCGAGCATGATTAAAATTGATCTGGAAAATCCTTCACCCGATGAGAATTTAAAGGAAATATTTAAATCTTATTTTGATGTTCCCGAGCTCAATTTTGGATTGATGTTGTTTAATCTCAAAAACAAAAGACTCGAAAAACTTCCCATTTACGAAAATGTTTTCACCAATTATCTTCTTGATTTCTGGATCAACACCTTTGATGAAGAAGCAAGGAAAACAGCTTTCGAAAACATCAGCTATAATTCAAAACCTATCGTGGTTTCTAATGTTGACAACCTTGATGATGAGATCAAAAAATTGCCGACCTTCAACATTTTAAAAAACAATAACATCAATAGTTTCATGGTCATTCCGATTATGAAAGACAATGCGCTTCTCGCAATGATGGAGTTTACTTCGCCTATCGCTAATAGTTTGAATGGTTTAAAGCTAAAAAAACTCGAGTTTGTTGCCGATATGATTATTTTCTCTCTCAACAGGTTTACGTATGAAAGGAACAATCAGATTGAAGCGATTATTCAGCGTGAATACACCACGATTCACGACAGCGTGATCTGGAAATTCAGGAATGAAGCAGAACGTTACTTCAATGCTTATTTAGCCAAAAAAATATACACCCTCAAAGAGATTTCGTTTAAAAATCTTACGCCTTTATTCAGTTTTTCAGATATTCGATCTTCATCAGACAAGCGTTTTAAGCTAATGCTGGAAGATCTCAACCAGCAGATTGACGGGCTTTATGAGGTATTGAAAATTTTAAATTCACCTGAAACCGAAAAATATTTTTTGGCTTTGGATATTATTGAAAACGAACTCAACAATGAAATAAAAGCAGATACAGAACAGCGTTTTCAAAGACTGTTGCGCCAAGAAATCCATCCTTACCTTCAAGGACAGCTCGAAGTGAAAAGTGAGGGAGAAATTAAAGATCAGCTTAAAAACTATTTTAGCCAGGTTTTTACGCAAAACGATCTTTTTTATGCCAACAGAAAAAATCTAGACGATTCTATCACCCTTCTCAACCGTAAACTGGCAGATATTTTAGACCAGAAACAAGTTGCGGCTCAGGAAATTTTTCCGCATTATTTTGAGCGTTTCAAATCGGATGGCGTTGAGCATAATCTCTACATCGGTCCCAATATTGCTCCCGAATTGCCCTACTCTGCTAAAATTGTTCACGAATTAAGATATTGGCAGCTCGAAACAATCTGCACAATGGAACATGAGTTCCGTTTATTTAAAAAAGATCTTCCGGTTTCGCTTGATATTGCCTCGCTTATTTTTGTTTATAATGAAAAAATAGACATCCGCTTCCGGATGGATGAAAAACGTTTCGATGTAGACGGCGCTTTTAATTCTAATTTCGAGATCATCAAAAAAAGGCTTGAAAAGGCCCACATCAAAGATTCTGACGAAAGAATTACCTGCCCCGGAAAAATCACCATCGTCTATTTCGGTTTAGAAAATCAACGCGAATATTTACAGTACATTCACAGACTTCAGCAACAGAATATTTTAAAATCTGATGTCGAACTTTTAAGGGTAGAAGATTTACAGGGCATCACGGGATTGCTTGCCATGAGAGTCTCTTTAGCCTAAATTAATTCGAATTGTTCAATTATTCAGGAAAAAAATTGCTGTATGATTGGTGCGCTCCGTAGGAGCGCTATCTTTAAAAAAACTTTAAAGCGTCAAAAAAGCATATCCGAAAGCAAATACAGAAATTATAATTCCTGCCATAAAAATCTGGTAAGTCACCGAAAGTAGCTTATATTTCCTGTCTAAAACTTTTCCCAGAAAATAAAGATCTTTTACCATAGAATCGTAGATATAATCCCGGTCTTTAATGAGATCATGCATCGAGTTCAGGTAATGATCAAACTCCATCTGATGAAAATTTCCGAAAAACAAAAGGTTTACTTTACGGTCCTTAATATCCTGATTGGTAAAATTGGTTTTCGTAACATTGGGTTTTGTAGAAAGAATGGCAAAAATGATCGTCAAAACACTTGAAACCAACAGAAAAAATGTAGGAATAATCAAATGTGCATTCTTCGGAGTATCTAATTTCGGAACCAAAACAGAAAGGCAGACCGAAATAATAATCGCATTGACTGAAAGCAAAATATTGGCTTTGCTGTCTGCAATATCGCTCAGTCTTGTGTGATTATTTAGCGTAACTCTGAAAAGCGTATCGACACTTCTGTCAGATTTCTGGTCTTTTTCTTTTTTATCTGAATTTTCTTTTTTGGGCTTCTCTTCTTTATCCATCTTCTTTTCCAGTTTTTTTACATTTTTCAGTTTAAGCGGCTCCCAGTTTTCTTTGGCATAATCTGTAAAATAACGATGTTTGTTTTTAAGAAAATCTACATTCATCTCGTTCCACTCATCATTAGAAAAACACATTCCTCCCGTCAGTTCCCATTCTTTGCGCAAAGCTTCTGCCGAATCATTATAAAACGGACTGGCAAAATGGCTGAAATCTGCATCTTTCATAATCATTTCTAAAAGATCCTGAGGCTGATGATATTTTTCAGTAGAAAGAATCAGTCTTTTAACTTCATCAATATATTCATCAGAAAAATTATCTTTTTTAAGAAAATCTTTCATTATGGCAGCTCCTCTTTCTTCGTGGCCTTCTGCATTGCAATCTGTAAACCCTACATCATGAAACCATAATGCAAGCAACACTTTTTCTCTGTCTGCTTCAGAAAGATTGGTATGCTTTATGATTTCATCTGCTTTCTGAACAGCGTATGTGGTATGGATAAAATTATGATAAAAGTAAACAGAAGATAGTTTATCTTTGAATAAGTTTTCAACATAATTTTTAGCTTTGTCTAAGGTGCTCATCACAGAATTTTTCTTAATGTAAATGTATGAATTTATCCTTTAAATCTTATTTAAAAAAAATATCACCGGCTGGAAAAACACTTTTGCTTTCGGGACTTCTTTTATCTTGTGCTACCTACAACGTAAAAAAAGGAAAAAACTTGCATGAAATATCAAAATCTGAACTGAAAAATGAAAATGATTTCCAGATTTTCCTGGTGGGTGACGCCGGAAATGCAGAAGAAATTCAGGCACAGCAGACTTTAAATTTTCTTAAAAACAAAATAGATTCTGCCAACAGCAACTCGATGTTGATATTTTTAGGCGATAATATTTATCCTTTAGGAATGCCGAAAGAAAGCGACAAAAATTATCCTCTGGCTAAAGAAAAAATGGAAAACCAATTGGCAATTACCAAAAACTTTAAAGGTAAAACCTTGGTTATCCCCGGAAATCACGATTGGTATCACGGTTTAGGTGGTCTAAAAGCACAGGAAGAATTTGTAAAAACATATCTTAACGATAAAAAATCTTTCCTTCCTAAAAATTCCTGCCCGATTGATGATATTAATTTAACCAAAGACATCAAGCTTATTATTATTGATTCTGAATGGGCTTTAATTAATTGGGACAAGCATCCCGGAATTAATAAAGGCTGTGAAATCAAAACCAGAGATGATCTTTACACCGAATTCAAAGATTTAATTACAAAAAATCAGGATAAAAGAATTATTGTTGCGCTTCATCATCCGGTAATCAGTTCGGGAGTTCATGCCGGATTTAATGCTGCAAAGTCTCATCTTTCAGCATTCAACGGAAAAGTTCCCATTCCGGGAGTTGCCACTGTTCTTACAACATTAAGAAGCTCTTCCGGAGCGAGTATGGAAGACATCAGCAACAGACATTACGCAGATTTTGCCAACAGGATAAAAAGTATTGTTCAGGATAAAGAAAATGTAATTTTTGTTTCAGGACACGATCATAATCTGCAGTATCATGCAGACAGAAATATCAGGCAAATCATCAGCGGAGCCGGTTCAAAAACTGATCCCGCAACAATTGTCAATAAAACTGATTTTTCTTACGGCGGAAGCGGCTTTGCTGTTTTAAATTTAAGAAAAGATCTGAGTTCAGACGTTGAATATTTTTCAACAAAAAATAATAAATTGGAAAAACTGACGCAGATTTCTGTCATTCCGCAGCCTAAAATATTTGAAAATAATTTTCCAAGCTCGATACCTGCAACCTATACTTCCACCATTTATGCTGAAAAGCTGACTAAAAAAGGAAAAATTTACCGTTGGCTTTGGGGGGATCATTACAGAAAATATTACGCACTTCCTATTAATGCAAAAACTAAGGATCTTGCAGACATGAATCCCGGTTATTCCCCTTTCAGGGAAGGCGGCGGAAACCAATCGAACAGCCTTCGTCTGAAAACCAACGACGGACAGGAATTTGTAATGCGCGGAATCAAAAAAAGTGCAGTACGTTTTCTCAACGCTCAGGCTTTTAAGAAAAACGACTTCGGAAATGAATTGAACAATACTTTTCCTGAAAGATTTTTACTCGATTTTTATACGACCAATCATCCTTTTACAGGATTTGCGGTCAATAATATGATCGACAAACTTGATATTTTTCACAGCAATCCTGAATTGTACTACATCCCAAAACAAAAATCTTTAGGAAAGTACAACCAAAATTACGGTGATGAATTATATATGATCGAGGAACGCTTTTCTTCGGATCCCAAAACTTTGCAGTCGCTGGATAATGCTTCAGACATTGTCTCAACTTCAGATGTTCTGAAAAATATGCGAAAAGACAGCAAATATTCTGTAGATCAGGATTTGTACATCCGGGCAAGAATATTTGATATGCTGATCGGCGATTGGGACAGACACGAAGACCAATGGAAATGGGCAGAATATAAAAAAGGAGATAAGGTTATTTACAAACCGATCCCGAGAGACAGAGATCAGGCTTTCAGCAATTATGACGGAGCTGCTTTCTTCTTTATTATGAATATTCCGATGATCCGCCACATGAAATCTTTTAAGGATGAAATAAAAAATGTGCGTTGGGTAAATATGGAACCTTATCCTCTAGATCTGATTTTCTTAAAAAATTCTACCGAACAAAACTGGAGTGAGCAGGCAAAATTTATTCAACAAAATCTTACCGATGCAGATATCGATAATGCGTTTAAAAATCTTCCGAAAGAAGTTCAGGATGAAACCATTGCCGATATCCAGAGAAAACTGAAACTCAGAAAAGAAAAAATTGATGCAAATGCAGTGGAATATTATCACATTTTGCAGGAGAAAGTTCCGTTGGTGGGAACTTTAGACAAAGACAAATTTGTAATCGTTAAAAATGAAAATTCAGTTGACGTAAAGCAGTTTAAAATTAATAAAGATAAAACCGAAGATCTCGTTTTTGAAAAATCGTACGACGGAAAAAACACCAAAGAGCTTTGGATCTACGGTTTAGATGATGACGACATCTATGAAGTTTCGGGCGACGGAAAATCGAAGACCAATATAAGATTAATCGGAGGTTACAACCACGATGTTTACAATGTTTCAAACGGCAGAAACGTAAAGATCTATGATTTTAAATCCCAGAAAAATACTTACGAAACAAAAGGTGCATCAAAACGCATTACCGATGATTATGATGTAAATACTTATAATTGGAAACACCCAAAATATAATTTCTTTGCGGGTTATCCGATGGCAAATTACAATCCTGATGATGGCGTAATTTTGGGGATTGTGGCTAATTACACGGTGAATAATTTTATTCGTGACCGTTTTACCCAAAAACATAGTATCAGTGCGAATTATTATACTTTAACAGGCGGATTTAATGTCGGTTACAAAGGAGTTTTCAAAAAAGCAATCGCAGGATGGGATGCCGGAATTGATGCAACCTACACCACTCCGTTTTTTGCGAGAACATTTTTTGGTTTGGGTAATGAGACGGTGTATGAAAAAGATGAAGTGGAAAGAAACTTTAACCGAGTGCGTATTTCTCAGTTTAAATTTGCTCCGTCCATTTCAAAAACAAGCTGGCTGAATCTTAAACACCAATTCCAGTTAAATTTTGAACATTCGAAAGTACAAATGAATGACGATCGTTTTATTGCAGTTTCTCCGGAAGTGAATCCTGAAGTTTTTAACGGGCAACAGTTTGCAGGAGCTAATTATACTTTCAGTTTTAAAAATTTTGACAACAATGCTTTCCCTACTTTAGGCCTGGAAATGATCTTAAATGCAGGCTGGAAAGCAAACCTTTCAGAATTCAACCAGAATTTTGCCTCTTTTAAAGGAACTTTAAACCTGTTCCGAAGAATCGATAAACAAGGAAGATTTGTTTTTGCCAACTCATCAAATGCGATGATTATCAACAACAATAATTTTGAATTTTACCAGGCTGCAGCAATCGGCGGAAATAACGCAATGCGCGCTTACAGAAACGAAAGGTTTGCCGGAAAATCTTATTTTGTAAACAACTCTGAAATCCGTTGGGATTTTGGTCGTGTGAAAAACAATATCGTCCCTGTCAATATGGGAATTTTAGTTGGCTACGATGTCGGAAGAGTGTGGATTGATAAAGAAGAATCAGACAAATGGCATCAAGGAGTCGGTGGAGGATTTTGGATGAATATTCTCGAAACTTTTTCTGCAAGACTCGATTATTTTATCGGTGAAGATGGCGGAAGAATTTCGGGTGGTGTAGGATTGAGTTTCTAAGGTCATCGACCTTTTATTGTTGATTAATTCCTAGAGCTATGAAAAAGATTTATTTATTATTTTTCGCTTTAACCTTAGTCGTTGTTCTATTTATTGTTTACGATTCAAAGCTAGAGAATAAATCGCAGGCAATTGGGAAAACTATATCTGTAAATCCCGAACTACTGATTTTCCACTTTCAACCTTCATTGAAAGAAAACACTGAAGTGGTTATTAATTTTGAAAAAAAATATATTGTTTTCAGACCAATGTATCCCTTCTTTCCTGAGCCACCAGCGCCTCCAGAAAAAGACGGAAAAACAGATGTTTTCAGTAGTCAAAGAAAACCTATCAAATCTTATCTTGCAAATCTGAGAGATGAGGATTTAAAATATTTTAGAATTTTAATTACATCACTCTCAACAAGCGATTACAAAAGAATTGAAGACGTTTATATTGATGGGACTTCATATAATTTCAGTATTCTTTTTTCAAATAAGATTTTAAAAAATGGATTTATTGCCCAAGATAAAACTAAAAATCAAGAGGAAATAATTATTGAGATTTTAAAGCTTCTCCATAAAACTAATCGACAAGAAGAAAATCTTGAAATTTTAAAGTACTACAGCAACACTATCAATTAAATTCAAATCTATACACATTCCCACCTTCTTTTTTATCCTTTTCATCAGCAATCAGCAAGGTTTTATCATCAACGAAAACCACGGCTTCTTTTTGGGAGTTGTGATTAAGAGATATTTTCTGAATTTTTGCTGAATTAAAATCATTCGCCGTAAATCTTGAAAGTACATGAATATTTTTATGCGTTAAAAGTACAATTTCGTTTTTAGAATTAATCGCAGCTGATGTAATTGCAGCATCACTGTAACCTCCTTCAAGCTTCAGTTTTCCAACTAATTTCGCTTCAAAATCGCCTTCTTTATTCGGAATCTGGAAAACAAGAAAAGTTCCGTCGAAACCTTTACTTCTGTTTTTTGTAAATAGATAAAAACTTCCGTCTTTTTCTACAAACGCTTCGCAATCGTAGAGTAAGTTAGATTTTTTTGGAGGAAACTCAGTCTGTCCTTGATAATGAAACTTAGTAGCCTGAATAACTTTTGTAGATTTCTGAGAATCATTTTTTAAATCTAGTTTTAGGATGGAAAGATTTTGTCTGTCATTTTCGTTATTCCCGAAATCTCCGATGTAAATATTTCCGGAAGCATCTTTTGTAATGTCTTCCCAGTCGTTATTTTCAGCATTTTCTACCAATATATCATTAACCAATTCGCCTTGTCGGTTAAGCCCGTAAACTACGTTTTTATTTCCTGCGTCTTCAATCGCCCAAATCGTTTTCTGGTCTTGCGAAAGAGCAATTCCTGAAACTTCTTTCAGCTTTTTGGGAAGTGAAAATTCTGTTTTCAAATCTTCCTGCGATTTTGTTACCGAATCCTGAGCTTTCGGATTGCAGCTTAATAAAAACAAAGCTAGTATGTAGGTTAATTTCATGACTGATTTTTTTTTAAAATTAAAAATAGAAGATAATTTCAATAGTCAAATTTAAACATTAAGTTATTTCAGTGGGTAAGATTTCTTAAGCTTCAGATAAACCTGAATTAAGCGGAGCTTATTCTTAACGAACATCTCAGATATTTCCTTAAAATTTCTTACTCCTTAAATCATTTTAATGGTTCAGAATATTTTATTTCTTCAATTTTTTAAACTGAAAGAAAGAATATCTGATATTTTTCTCTAATCGGTTGATGATTTGTTGATGATGAAGAAAAAAACCTGCAGCCAATCCCATCAAGCTTCCGATAATGGTATCGAGCAATCTTGCTTCCATTAAATTTTCAACCTGATGATGAACGGTACTTCCCACTTCGACCAAAAGCAAAGTAAGCGGCGTAATAAAGATAACGGCAAAACCGTAATTTCTTACGATCATCAACTCAACAACGAATTGTAAAACTACGATAATTCCGATCATTATAATTTTTTCGGGATCAAAAAGAAGAATAAGCCATGCTAAACCCAGACCAATGAAAGTTCCGAAAATACGGTGCATGTTTCTTTGTCGCACATGCTCGAAATTTCGTCCCTGAATAATCGCAACGGTAGAAATGGAAATCCAATACGTGTTCTGGAATTTCAAAAGATGGCCGACAATTAAAGTCAGCATCATAATTAAACCAATGATTGTACTTTCAACAAATTTCGTATATCTTTTCTTCTTAAAAACTCTTCGTGGAAAATTCACCACCTCACTTTTCTCAACAAAAACAGAATAAAGAAAAGCTAATGAACAAGATAAAATGGCTCCCATCGTTACCAACCCAACTCTTATCGGAATCATTTCCAGATCAAACTGAAACGTACTTGCCATTGCAGCCAGCATAATGAGAAAAAATTTCCCGGCGGCGGAATTTTAAAATATGACGTTATAAAATGCGACAGAAAAGAGACAATCCCAAAAGATAATGCCGCTGTATAAATATTAAAACTAAAAAACAGACTGATGGTAAAAGAAAATATGATCCCAAAAGCACAAACCGCCAAATGAATCATTCGCTGACTGATTGGAGCCGTTGTAAAATACAAAATCGTCAACGCTCCCAAACTTGAAAGACTTCCATAATTCGGTTTTCCTGAAAACCAGCCCAGCAAAAGCGGAATACCAATGCATAATGCAGCCAGAAACGGGAAATGCCATTTCCGTTCGGTTTTCTTTATTTCAATCAAATATTGAAATCGGTTTCGTACAGGATGATCGACTTTCATTTTATTCTGAACGTTTTGCTTTTTCCCAGAGAACATCCATTTCTTCCAAAGTTATATCAGCTAATTTTAAATCTGCCTCAGCTGCAAGCTGTTCCATTTTCTGAAATCTTGAAATAAATTTCAGATTGGTTCTTTCTAAAGCCGAATCAGGATTTAAACCTGAAATACGAGCATAATTAATTAAAGAAAAAAATACATCTCCCAATTCCTGCTCTTTTTTATCTGAATCGGTTTCTGCATGAAACTCATTGATTTCTTCATCTACTTTTTTCCACGCATCTTCAGCATCGTGAAATTCAAAACCAATTCCTTTTACTTTATCCTGAATTCTATACGCTTTTACCAGACTTGGCAATCCTTTCGGAACGCCGCCCAAAATAGATTTGTTTCCTTCTTTCAGTTTTAGTTTTTCCCAATTTTGCTTTACTTCTTCTTCATCTTTCACTTCGGTATCTCCATAAATATGAGGGTGACGGAAAATCAGCTTTTCATTTAAAGAATTAATGACATCAGCAATATCAAAGCTTCCTTTTTCTGAACCTATTTTAGCATAAAAAACCAGATGCAGAAGCACATCACCAAGTTCTTTTTTTATTTCGGTTAAATCTTCCTGCAAAAGCGCATCAGAAAGTTCGTACGTTTCTTCCAAAGTCAAATGACGAAGCGTTTGCAGCGTCTGCTTCTGATCCCACGGACATTTTTCACGAAGGTCATCCATAATATCTAAAAGTCTTCCAAAAGCTTCGAGTTTTTCCTGTCTGGTATTCATAAGTTGTTAATAGTTGATGGTTTTTAGTTGCTAGTTGATGGACGCAAATTCAAAAAATAAAAATATAGTACTAAATGTTACAAAAATTTAGCTGATATTAAAAATTACGATACAGCAAATTTACGGATTAATGTTCTTTTGTTTTTAAAGAAATGTTGGACAATCGCAAAGGCGCAAAGTTTTATATTGATAAGGCGCAAGAAAATCAAAGATTTTCAACCAATTTTATCTCTGATAAAATCCTTGCGCCTTAAAGATCAGTGTTTATAAATTAAACTTTGCGTCTTTGCGTCGCTCCAACTTCAAACCAAGCAATTAGAATATGTACATTCATCAAGTGAAACACCAAAATATTTGCAACCAATATTTAAAAACAAAAAAACCTCATCATTGCTGACAAGGTTTTATATTAATTAAGATAAACTAATTATCCCATTTTTCTATGTGTACTTTTCGTAGCTGCTTTAGCTCCTGTACTTGCTTTTACTTTCGGAGTTGCCGGTTTTTCAGCTTTAGGAGCTTTTTTAGGAGCTTCTTTTTCAACATTTATTTCTTCTGAAGCTTCGCCTTCTACTATTTCAGGCTCTGCTTTTACAAAACTTTCAGGAGTGATGTATCCTGCTTTGTGAAGAATGTTGTACCATTGAGCGAGTTTTTTGATATCAGAATTGTAAACTCTGTCGGTATCATAGTTTGGAAGAGATGCAACCATAAACTCAGCCAATTCTGCTTCTGAAGATTTATGACTGATCGTTTCTTTGTAATCATGGTTTTTAGCAATATTTTCAAAAACTTCAAACAAAGGAACCTCTTTATCAAAAGTAAACATTGCAATATTATCTAACAAGCTCACCTGGCTTGAATTACCGATGCTTACCTTCTTTTTGGTAGTAACTTCTTCAATGATAAATCCGTTTTTCAACTGCGATACCAATTTGTAAAGACCTGGTTTCCCAGAGATTGAAATTATTTTTTCTAACAGCATAATTTTATTTTTTTAATTTCAGTAAAAGCTATAACGCTTTTTATAATAATATATTTCTTAGTTTAAATTATTTTGGAAATCTCATTTTGTAGCCAATCGATACATCTCCCTGAGTGATCTTTGTAAGTTTTCCTTTTACCAGCTTTTTCTTCAAAGCACTTAAGTGATCGGTGAAAAGCGTACCTTCGATGTGATCATACTCATGCTGAATTACGCGGGCTCTAATATCGGAAAAAGTTTCGGTATGCTTCACAAAATTTTCGTCATAATATTCGATAAGAATCGTGCTTTTTCTTTTCACATCTTCTCTTACATCCGGAATCGAAAGACAGCCTTCGTTAAACTTCCATTCTTCGCCGGATTCTTCAAGAATCTGGGCATTGATGAAAACTTTTTTAAAATCTTTCAGCTCTTCGGCGATATCTTCGTAATCTTCATCTTCCGCCAAAGGTGTAACATCTACGATAAACAATCTGATATCTAAACCGATCTGCGGTGCTGCCAAACCGATACCGTTTGCACTGTACATCGTTTCAAACATATTATCGATCAGTTCTTGCAGATCCGGATAATTTTTGTCTATCTCTTTTCCCGTTTTTCTTAAAACAGGATCTCCAAAAGCTCTAATTGGTAAAATCATCTTGTTTTTTGTTCTAAAAAATTCTGCAATATGATAGTTGCACTTACTTTATCTATTAATCCTTTTTGCTGTCTTTGTTTTTTGTTTTTTCCGCTTTGCGAAATAAAAAACGAAGCCATTTTTGAGGTAAATCTTTCATCAAAACGATGAACTTCAATCTGCGGAAATTCTTTTTTAAAGTTTTCTATAAACCCTAAAATATCGGTTTCCACTTCTGAAACATTCCCTTTCAGGTCTATCGGAAGACCTATTACAGCTGCTTCCACACTGTTTTCAGCGAAATATTTTTTTAAAAAATCGATCAGAAAACGGGTTTCTACAGTATCAAGACCACTTGCAATAATCTTCATATCATCGGTTGCAGCAATACCACAACGTGCTTTTCCATAGTCTATAGCAATGATCTGTCCCATAAGTCTGCAAATTTAAGAAATTTTACTCATTATATTCCTAACACAGTTTTTTTTATAAATCATGTTTTTTATCGTTAATTTTTGTTTAATTTTATCTTATCCAAACTCAAGACTATGAAACAACTCATCCTCGTAAGACATGCAAAAAGTGACTGGCCCGAAGAAACCAGCGACTTCGACAGACCTTTGGCAGACAAAGGTTTAGTGGATGCCCTGAAAATGTCTAAATTTTTGAAAAACAACAACATAGGAATTGATTATTTTATTTCGAGTCCTGCAGTGAGAGCTTTGTCTACCTGCAAAATTTTTAATCAAGCCTATAACCTGACTTTCGGAACTGATGAGAAACTCTACAATCCTTCTGAAAGTAATTTCGAGTCTGTGATTTATGATCTGAACGACGATTTAGATTCTGTTGCATTTTTCTCTCATAACAACGGCATTTCCAATTTTGCCAATTCTATTTCTGAGGATGTTTTCCATTTTCCTACTTGCGGTGTTGCAGGCTTTCAAATAGAATGTGATTCTTGGTCGCAGTTTGACGGAGCCAATAAAAAGCTTCTTTTCTTTTATGAACCGGGGAAAATTTAATTCATTTTCAACAAAAATATTTATACTATTTTTTTTCAAAAACTGATTAATAACAACATCTTTATTTTGTTATTTACCTTTCTTTGATTGCAACCGAATGCACAATTTGACATTGCGAATAAAACAATTAAGTTTGTATAAATTTTATTTATTCTAAATAAAGTATAATTTAAACATTCTTATTATGTACAGACAAATTTATTTACTGGTCACTTTCTTTTTATTATTAGGAAGCAAAACTTATTCGCAAAACTCAATAAGTGCATTTCAAGAAAATTTAACTACTCCTAATCCAATGATTACAGATGGTAACGATTTGTATGTTGGTTACTATTATTCTGATAAAGTTGTAAAGTTTGATCTTGCAAATCCCAATATTCCTCCAATTGATGTAGTAACGGGAGTAAACAGACCTTACGGACTAGCAATAAAAGATAATATGCTTTATATTTCAGAATTCGGCAGCAATAAAATTTCTAAAGTAAATCTTACAAACACAAATACAGTTTTAGAAACCGTATTATCTAATGTAAACAGCCCTATTGGCCTTGAGTTTATCGGAAATGATTTATACATAGCTCTTGAAGGAGACAATAAAGTTTCTAAAATAGATGTAACTCAGTCTTCACCTCAATTAACAGACGTTGTTAATGTTTCTAGCCCTTTTGAGATTGAAGTCGTTGATAACCAACTATACATTACTGAAAGATTTACAGGAAAACTTATAAGATTTGAACTAAATAATAGCTCTGCGACAAGTGTTGTAATTGCTCAAGGATTAAGTTATCCTTCAGGTCTTGCTTCAGATGGGAAACAACTGTTTATAGCGGAAGCAGGAGCTTCAAAAATTTCAAAAATCAGCACCTCTGCAGCTAATCCAACAGTTTCTGATGCTGTAACGTCTCATTTATTAGATTACCCTTCAGGATTATTAATGTACAATAACATCATGTACATTACAGATTTCTTTGCCAGTGCTATATTTAAAGTTGATTTAGCTAATCTTTCTGTTTCAGAACTCAGCTCAATTGGCCAAAAAGAAATAAGAATTTACCCCAATCCTGCGATTGATAAACTAAACATTTACAACGCTCCATCAAAAGAATATAAAATATTTGATATGACGGGTAGAGTAATCAATTCAGGAACATTGGAAAGAAATTATATCAATGTAAGCCAACTTTCTTCAGGAAACTACATTCTAAAAACCGGAGAAATCACTAAGAAATTCATTAAGAAATAATTTAACAAAAAAGAGGCTGCGAAAACAGCCTCTTTTTATATTCATTAATCTATATTACTTTCTTCTCAAATCCAGATCTTCAAAATCAAAGCTGAAATCGGTAATATCTGAAATCGGCTTTAGCCTTGCAGATTCTGCTTTTCCATTTTCATTATAATTAAAAATAATATATGCATCTGCATCATAGCTTCTGTCGTCCCATTTGATGATAAAGGTATTGTTTGAAAAAGGCAACAGTTCACCTTTCAGTCTCGGCGAATTTTTGCAAGAAATTCTGTAAACGTTTCCTTGTTGTGTAATTTCTACATCACCAAACCATTGATCGTTGTATTTTCCGATAAACTGTTCCGGTTTAGGCTGAAGATTTTTTTCTTTTTTGAAAGCTTCAGATTTAGCAAAAGCTTCTTTCTTTTGTTTGTCATATTCTGCTTCCACTTTCTGCATCCTGTCACCGTAAGTTTTCAGCCAGTTTCTGTCGGCAATTCCTAAATAAGAATCTTTTACTGTGTTTGTAATCGTGTTGAAAGCTGCTCCAGATTGTTGGTTCGTTAAAACTACAATTCCCAGTTTCATATCCGGAATTAAAGTAAACTGAGTTACCGTTCCGATCAATCCGCCGGTGTGCTGAATTTGCTTATGACCTTTCACATCACTTAAAAACCAACCCAGACCGTATCCGTAAAAACTTGTATCATAAGGATTTTTCATTGCCACTCCACTTGGAATCTGTAAACTCCAAAGCTGCTGAATATTTTTATCTGAAACCAATTTTTTCCCGTCTTTGGTTGTAAAATTATTCAAAAGACATTCTGCCCAAGTCGTCATGTCTTTAATATTGCTCATGATTCCGCCTGCTGCATTGGCGGTTTCGTTCCAGTCGTGAGGAACGGCAACTGCTTTTCCGTCAATCGGAGCATGAGCATCAATTTTATTGGAAATCGCTTTCGCTCTGTTGTAGCTTCCGAAACTTGAGGTCATTCCGACAGGCTTCATAATTTTCTGTTCGATAAAATCTGCCCAACTCAATCCTGAAACTCTGTGAATTACTTCTCCGGCTACAACAAACATGATATTGTTATAATCCAAAGTCGTTCTGAAAGGGTTTTCAGGTTTTAAATATCTTACATTATGTACAATATCATTCACCGTCAAATTTCCGCCTTCAGGAAAAAACATTAAATCTCCTTGTCCTAATCCTAAACCAGCTCTGTGTGTCACCAAATCTTTGATCGTTACATTTTGAGAAACATATGGATCGTACATTTGAAATTCAGGAATATATTTTGAAACTTTATCGTCCCAGTTCAGCTTTCCTTCATCTGCTAAAATCGCCAGAGCCACACAAGTGAAAGCTTTGGAATTGGATGCGATTCCTACTAAAGTGTTGTCATCCATTGGTTGCTTTGTTGTTAACGAACGTACTCCAAAACCTTTAGAGTAAATCATTTTTCCGTCTTTAATCACGCCAACAGACATTCCGGGAACATCGAAAGTTTTTAAGGTATTTTGAATTAATTCATCCAGTTTTTTTTCTTCAACCTGGCCGAATGCGAGTAAAGATAAAAGAAGAAAGAGTAAAGAGAAGTTTTGCTTCATTATTTTAAAATTTTCTCAAATTTAATCAATTCAAGATTATTAATTTTTCAATTTGCGAATAGTTATTATTAAATAAAAATAAATTGCTTCTATAAAAAATCTGATTATAACAATTAGCATTTTTATATTTGCAGAAAATACCTTTAAAATGATTACAAAAAAATTATTAACATTCACATTATTAGCATTGAGCTTTAATTTTTACATTACTCAGGAAGTTGAAATTAAAAATGATAAAGTTTTGCTTGACGGAAAACCAATCCTAAAAGCTGAAAAAATCAATATGGGTGAATATTCGTTTTATAATTTGAAAAATGAAGATGAAATATTACTTTATAGATATATGGATAATGAAACATTGCGATATCAAGAAGATGATTACTATATCCTGAATTTTCTAACGGAAAAAATAAAAGTAGAATCTAATGATTTTTCTAAAATTTTAAACTTCATGAATTCTAAAAAAGCTATGGAAAAACTTATAAAATGGCTTTTGAAAGAAAAAGTTCTTACAAACGATGGTGAACTAAATCCTGAACGTCTTACAATTTTCAAAGAAAAATATGACGAAAATATTACAGAAAGAACAATAAGATAATGACCAAAATTCTCCTCCTCTCCGATTCTCATTCTTATATTGACGACCGAATTTTAGATTATGCGAAACAGGCTGATGAAATCTGGCATTGCGGAGATTTTGGAAGTTTTGAAATTATAGAACAGCTTGAGAAGATCAAACCTTTAAAAGGAGTTTACGGAAATATTGACGGAGCAAAAATTCGTTCTGAATTTCCTGAAGTGAGCCGTTTTTATTGTGAAAATGTAGAAGTTTTAATGATTCATATTGGTGGTTATCCCGGAAAATATACTCCTTTAGCCAAGAAAGAAATTTCAGAAAAAATTCCGAAATTATTTATTTCAGGGCATTCTCATATTCTGAAGGCAATGTATGATGATAAAAATAAATTATTACATCTAAATCCGGGAGCCTGCGGAAAACAAGGTTGGCATAAAATGAGAACGATGATGCAGTTTGTGATTGATGGCGAAGAAATAAAAGATTTGGCTGTGATTGAATTAGGACCAAAAGTGTAGTTTTAAACACAAATATCACTAATGATTTTCACTAATAACACTAATAAATTTGTGGAAATTTGTGCTGAAAATTTGTGTTAATTAGTGTTTAATAAAAATGAAAATAGGCGATAAAGTTTCGGTAGTAGATGAAGATTTAGGCGGAGTGATTACTTCGGTGAACGGAAATATTGTAGTTTTTAAAGACGAATATGGCTTTACGTATCAATATCCGAAAGAAAAGCTGGTTCCAAAAAATGTTGAAATCTATGAAAATATTAAAATCATAAAAAAAGCAGAACCGAAAAAAGTAATTTCTAAAAAGCATGATAAAAATCCTTTAATTTTAGATCTTCATTTTGAAAATCTGGTTAAAAATCCGCATGATTACGATAGTTTCGAAAGATTATTTCTACAAAAGGAAAAATTAATCCAGACCATTAATTTCTGCAGAAAAAATCATTTGAAGAAGCTTGAAATTGTACACGGAATCGGCGACGGAACTTTACAGAGAATGGTTTTTGACGTTCTTGAGAGCCAAACCGGACTGGATTTTTACAATAAGGAAATACTTCATCATCAATCGGGTGCGGTAATGGTAGAATTTCACTAAATTTGCAACAATTGTAATATGAACGTACTAAACTTACTTTTTACCAAAGACGGGCTGATCTACCAAATCACGAAAAATAAAAGTGTTTTGGAGGAAAAGTCTTATTTCGTAGACGAAGAATCGCCGAAGAATTTTATTGCAGCAAAACTAGACGATGTACTGATTAAACAGCGTTACGACGAGATCTCTGTAGTTTCTGCGCTCAATCATTTTACTTTGATGCCGGAAGGTTTTGAACACCACGATGCGGGATATGATCTGATTGCCTTCAATGCGCCTGTTGATAAAGAAAATGAGGAACTGATGCTTTCTGTTAACAAAAAATTTAAGCTGCAGTTTTATTATACTTTTCCAAGAGAATTTTACAATAAAATAAAAGATCTTTCGGTTCCGGTGAAGTTTAATTTTTCGGGAGAAAAGTTTTTAAACTCGATCAATAATAAGAATAACAAAGAAATTCACATCAATCTTTACCATAATCAGTGTGAGTTTTTTGCGATTTCCAATAAAAAAATCATCCTTTATAATAATCTGGATGTTAATTCAGAAGTAGATTTCCTTTATTTTGTGATGTTTACCTTGAGTAAAATCGGTTTTGGGATCAACGATACCAATTTTTATGTATATGGCGAAACCACAGAAAACGAAACATTCATTTCAGAGCTTCAGAAGTTTGTGAAACATCTAAAAGTAGTTTTTGATAATATTCCGAATAAGAATTTTTTATTGGCTTGATGATGGATGCTAGATGATGGATGTTAAATTATTGAGAATATTTTTTTATGAGTTTTAAATTTGAAAAATTAATTATTTGGCAGGATTCTATGAATTTTGCTGAAACGGTTTTCAAAATAACGCTATACTTTCCAAAAGAAGAAATATATAATCTCACATCACAAATCAGAAGAGCTTCAGATTCAATTGCATTAAATATTTCTGAAGGAAGCATTTTACAAAGTAATTTAGAATTCAAAAGATTTTTAGGATATTCAATACGATCAATTGCAGAAGTTGTAACTTGCCTTTATAAAGCAAAAAACAGAAATTACATCAATGAAAATGATTTTCAAGATTGTTACAATTTTGCCTATAAATTAATGAATCACATCATTGCTTTTAGAAACAAACTTACATAAAATATTAGCGAAAAGCAGTAAACATCCATCACCCAACATCTAACACCCCCACATCTATGTACAGAATAATTTCCGGTAAATGGAAAGCAAAAAAAATAGCCGCTCCCAAAAATTTTGATGTAAGACCAACGACGGATTTTGCGAAGGAAGCGCTTTTCAGTATTTTGGAAAACACTTACGATATGCAGTCGATTTCCGTTCTTGATCTTTTTGCGGGAATTGGTTCTATCACTTTAGAATTTGCTTCGAGAGGTTGCCAAGATGTGACTTCGGTTGAAATGAATCCGAAACATACTTCTTTCATTAATTCGACCGCAGCAGAACTAGACATGAGTTTGCAAGTGAGTACACAACGTGGCGATGTTTATGACTGGCTTAAAAAATTTAGAAATAATAAATCTTACGAGATTGTTTTTGCAGATGCTCCGTTTGAAACCGAAGAAAAAAAATACCAGGAATTGATTTCATTAGTTTTAAATAATAAATATCTGAAACCTAACGGAGTTTTGATCGTAGAACATCAAAGCAGGTTAAAGCTGGATCATCCGAATTTCAAATACACCAGAAAATACGGAAATGTGAGTTTCAGTTTTTATGAACCAAACCAAGAAGCAGAAGTTGAAACTGAAGTTAACGACACTACAGAATAAAAAAGAGACTCATTTTGAGTCTCTTTCGTTTTATAATACTTTTAATTCTAAATCAATTGTTTTGCCAAAGAATTTTTTAGAGATTTTTTCGAAATTTTTGGTAATATCCGAAAGGTAAAATTTGTAAGTCGGCTTCGGATTATTGTCATTTAAAAGGTGATATTTATCTAAAATAATCGTTAAATGATTGGCTACAATATTCGGCGAATCAATAACACGAACACGGTTTCCGTAATATTGCTTGATCTCATCAATCAAAAGAGGATAATGAGTACAACCGAGAATCAATGTTTCAATATTTTTCAATTTGGCATTACTAAGATAATTGTAAATGATAGAATGTGTAATCGGATGATTTTTAAAACCCTCTTCAATCGCAGGAACCAAAAGCGGAGTCGCCAATTCATCAACTTTGATAAATTTATTATGCTTTCGGATGCTTTTCTTGTAAAGCCCTGAATTTACCGTTGCTTTTGTAGCGATTACTCCTACATTATTATGAATTTCATAAGCCACTTTTTCAGCAACAGGATTGATGACATCAATCACGGGAACTTTTCCGGCAACCGATTCCATCACTTCCTGCAAAGCATTTGCTGTAGCGGTATTACAGGCAATGACGATCGCTTTACAGTTTTGCTCTAAAAGGAAATTAGAAATTTTTGTAGAATATCCTATAATCGCTTCTTTCGATTTTTCTCCGTAAGGAAGGTGTTTTGTGTCTCCGAAATAAATAAGATCTTCATTCGGAAGAAGTCTTTTTATCTCTTTGGCAACCGTTAAACCGCCTACTCCGCTATCAAAAATTCCGATAGGCTGCTTTGGCGAAAGATGCGAATAATCTTGTTTTTTAGTTTTCAAACGCTTTGAAATTTAATGCAAAAATAAAGAATTAATAACATTTTAAAGTTGTTGTTATCAAAAATCTTTATGCATCTTCAAACTGTATTCCAGCGATAAATATTTTTCCAATAAAACAATTACATATTGAAATAATTTGTATTTTTGAATAACAAAACATAAATTCTTATGAAAAAAAACATTTTTTACTTATCAATTTTATTATTTTGCCTTCAATCTTGTGAAGTTGACAAAATAAATGATTTTCAAATTGAAAATGACAAAACAAAAAACTATGATGAGCAAGCCAAATTTAATCTTAATACAATTTTAACATTAAGTAACTCTTTAAATCATTCTAATTTAAATACATCCTCAAAAAATATACCTGAGCTAAATCCAAAAGAGATAACTGCATATTTGGTTGAAGAAAGAACTTTAGCATGTGGAAAAACATATGTATATGTTGCTACAACAACAGATACAAGTATTTATGATAGAATGGTATGGATTACGATCAAGAAAGGCTCAACTACAATTGATAATCAATATGTAATTATCCCAGCTGGACAGTCAAGTAATTCACTACAATTTAACAGAATCTATGCTAATGTCGTTAAAACATTTCCTATAAATTTGGCAACAATTTCGGTGACAAACATAATAGAATTCTCACCAAATGCACCAAATTTAACAAATGATTACATAAAGCATACCTATCAACAAAATATTGAAAACTGTATGACGATTGGAAGTAACCCTGAATTCTGTGGTGGTCATGGAGGAGATAATAATTATAATGGTATATGTGATGACACTGATAAACTTATCAAAGAATTCCAAGAACTCAGTAATTCAGTTGAATAAATAATAAATTAGACTTTATTTTCCCATATAACCTAACACTTACTTTATTACAATAAATGTTAGGTTATTTTAGATTTTTAAACCTGAAACAGGTCTGAAGCAATTCCGTCTGCCATAAACCAATGTTTTTCAGGAATTTTGAGATGATTATTTTCAATTTTAAGAATTCCTTCTTCTATTTTATTTTGAATTTCTTTAGTAAACTTTTCTAAAATATTTTCAGAAAACTTTTGGTTTAAGCTTTCCAGATCAACACCCCAAATTGTTCTCAAACCAATCATAATCATTTCGTTAAACTGATCTTGTTGAGAAAGAATTTCGGTTTCTTTAGCTAAACTATTTGAGCTTAATTTTTTGATGTATTGCTGATTATTGGCTACATTCCAGCTTCTGACATCGGTTCCGTTGTAGGAATGTGCAGATGGACCGATTCCCAGATATTCCTGATATTTCCAGTATGATGAATTGTGTCTTGAATAAAATCCGGGCTTTGCAAAATTGGAAACTTCGTAATGTTCAAAACCGTGGTCTTTCAGAAAATCGATCATGTAATAAAACTCACGATTCTGCTCTTCTTCTTTTGGGTTTGAAACTTTTCCTTTTGCAACCCAATTTTCCAGAGCAGTTTTAGGTTCAACCGTTAAAGCATAAGAAGAAATATGCGGAATTTCCAACGCAACGGCTTTATTTAAATTTTCTTTCCAGATTTCAAGATTGGAAGTTGGTGAGCCGTAAATTAAATCGATGCTTAAATTTTCAAAGCCAAAATCCTGCGCTCTTTTAATAGAGCTTTCTGCTTCGGAAGCATTATGTGCGCGATTCATCAGTTTCAAATCTTCATCAAAAAAACTCTGCGTTCCGATTGACAAACGATTGACCGGAGATTTTGATAATTCTTTCAAAAAAGTAGTATTTAAATCGTCCGGGTTGGCTTCCAATGTAATTTCAATATCATTTTTGAAACTGAAATGTTTTAAAACTTCATCAATTAACGATTTAATTTCATCTGCTGAAAGCACGGAAGGAGTTCCGCCCCCAAAATAAAGCGACTGAATATTTTTATTCTGAAGCTCATCTTTTCTAAGGAAAATTTCCTTTTTCATCGCACCCAGCATTTCATCTTTAAAATTCAAAGATGTAGAAAAATGAAAATTGCAGTAGCTGCACTTTTGTTTGCAGAAAGGAATGTGAATGTAAATCATAAAAAAAGCCCTGAAAAATTTCAGAGCTCAAATTTATTTAAATTAAATTGATTAATATCTAAATCCTCTATGATTAATAAAGTTATCGAAGTTATAACCAAGACCGATCATGAAGCTGTTTCCTCCATACTCCTGAATATCAGACATTCCAAGGTTGTAAGTAGCACCCACCATAAATTTGTTGAATCTTACTTTTACGATTSGAGAAATACTCAACTGCTGATTATCAAATCTGTTCTGAACCCCTCTGTAGCTTACCCCGAAAGAGAAAGCGTTGATATCGTTTGAGAACGTAGCCATAAGGTTTAAGTCCATCATTCTCGTTGAGTTTGTATTTAAGTTGAGCAAAGCTGAAGGCGTAATCGCAATGTTGTCTGCAATTTTCCAGTCATATCCTAAATTTAAGAAGAATTTGATTGGAGAAGGCTCGTAATTGTTTACGATAGACTCGTCATTGCTTAATGCGATATCGTTAACAGAAACTCCCCCGAATAAACCTCTATAAGTAGCTGCTAAACCGAAGTTTGCATACGCCATAAAGATATTACTCTCGTTACCTTGCAATAACGGGTCGTAACCGTCTTCAGTATTAATTTTAGAATAATCAAAATTCATATTGTAAAAATTAACACTTGTACCAAAAGAAAACTGATCTTTTCTTTCCCCTTCACTACTTAGTGGGATAAAATAAGATGCACCTGCTGTAATACCTCCAGCCGAAATAGGACCGTTGCTATCTCTGAAAACGGAAATACCCGCTCCCACTCTGTCAAAAATATTAGCGTTGATCCCCACAGACTGAACGTTTGGAGACTCGCTGAATTTTGAAAATTGTTGTTGATAGTTTAGGTTAAGCTGTACATAGTCTGTTTTACCGTATTGAGCAGGGTTGAACAGGAACTCACCATCCAAAAGATATTGTTGATAGTATGGTAGTGATTCTTGTGCTTTGTATGCATTCGACAAAAGAGCTAAACATACGATAGCATATAGTTTTCTCATAACAAATCTTGATTTCAATTCAACAAATATAAAAAAAATCTCAATATATTTTTAGTTTTCTAAATAATTTCTCCATTTTTTTACAGCATCCGCCATATCTTGAGGCATTGGGCTTTCAAAATACAATTCCTTTTTTGTAGTGGGATGTATAAATCCTAAAGTATGTGCATGGAGCGCATGTCTGGGTAAAATATCGAACACATTTTTTATAAAGTGCTTATACTTAGGAAGATTAACTCCTCTCAAAGCTACATTTCCTTCATATCTTTCGTCATTAAATAAGGTATGACCAATATGTTTAAAATGAGCTCTTATCTGATGCGTTCTTCCTGTCTCAAGCTTACATTCTACCCACGTCATATATTTAAAACGTTCTAAAACTTTATAATGCGTAACAGCATGTTTTCCCTGGCTTCCGTCAACATAAGTGTACATCTGCATTCTGTTTTTAGGATGTCTTCCGATGTGTCCTGTGATCGTTCCTTCATCATCCTTCACATTTCCCCATACAAATGCCCAATACAAACGTTTCGTTTTTCTCTCAAAAAATTGTTTCGCAAGAAAGCTTAAAGCATATTCGGTTTTGGCAATTACCAAAAGTCCCGATGTATCTTTATCGATTCTGTGAACCAATCCTACCCTGTCAAGATCTGATTTCTGTCCGTTTTTCTGGAAGTGAAAAGCCAAAGCATTCACCAAAGTATTGTCCCAATTCCCGAAACCTGGATGTACAACCATTCCCGGCTCTTTGTCTACCACAATTAAATCATCATCTTCATAAACAATATTAATAGGAATATCCTGCGGAATAATAACGTTTTCGCGGGGAGGGTGCGTAAGCAAAACAGAAATCTGATCTCCAGGTTTTACTTTATAATTTTGCTTTACAGGATTTCCGTTAACCACCACATTTCCGGCACGGCAAGTCTGCGAAATTTTGTTTCTTGAAGAATTTTGYCTGTAATTAAATAAAAACTTATCTATTCTTAATGGCTCCTGATTACCATCAACCGTGATGTTGAGATGCTCATAAAGACCTTTATTTTCATCATCAATGTCAATATTGTTATTGGCATCCAAAAATTCTTCGTCTAAAAAATCCTCGTTATCTTCTGTCATTGCTTTTTTATGTAAAAGGCTTCAACATAATTAAAGTTGAAGCCTTATTTTTTATTTTAAATTAAAATTAATTTATATAATTACCTTTTTAGCTTTAGGCTTTTCTGTTGTAGGAGTTGTACCTGATGCCGCAGGTTTTGTTGAAGTTCCGGTTGGTTTTGCGGGTTCAGTTTTAGGAACATCCTTTTTCTGAGGTCCAGGAGCCGGAACAGGATCAATTGCCGGTGGATCTTGGAAATTCGGAACTTCATCGTATCTTACCGGAGGCAAAGTAGTATCTACTTTCATACGGTAAGTAGAATTAAGAATTTCTATTTTTCCGCGCAATTCGGCAGGTGTTTTTTTACTTGCCCAAAGATCGATCTGCATTCCCTGATCTCTTGCATCTCCTGAAGCCGGATCCTGATAATACACAATGTCTGAATCATCATTTCCTCCATCTTCATAATCTACAAGACCTACTTCAAAAAGATTTCTTGCAATCAAAGCTTTTGCTTCTTTCACCGTTAACCCAACAAGATTCGGGATCGCAATATTTCGCATAGGACCAGAACCTACAACAACGTCTATCACAGAGAATCTTGGGATCTTGGTTCCCGGTTTTATTGTATTTCCTTTAAATAATATTCTTAAAACAGCATCTTTCTGAATGCTTGGTTCGTAAATAGTATCTGCAACTTTAAGACCTACCTGTTCCAATCTCTGGAAAGCCAACCCCGAATATTTATTGATAACATCAGGTACAGCAACAGGAGCCCAGCTTTTAGGATTTACCATCAGCTGAATAGCTCTTCCGTCTTTTACACGCGATCCAGGATAAGGATAAACCTTCAAAACCTGAAGCGGTCTGTATTTTGGGTTGTAAGCTGCACTGTCAACTTCATAATCAAGCCCTGCATCTTCTAATATTTTTACTGCATCGTGTACAGATTTATTAATAACATTAGGAACAGGGATTTCCTGCCCATGATTGGTGTGATACTCCAACCAGCGGAAAGTAAGCCAGACCAATACCACGAAAATACCGATGGCTAATAATAAATTGAGCAAAACTTTCCAGTTGAAAAGTGATTTAAGCATACTTAAAAATACTTTAATAATAACGACAAAGATAATTAATAATTTTATATTGAAGTTTTTATTTAGCAGATTTCATTTTTGCCCCAAAAAATTCAAAATTCATTTATTTCAATATATAAAATGTTTAAATTTGCCTTTATTGATAATATGGATATGAGCAAAAAGCACGTTGCTGTAGTTATGGGAGGCTATTCTGACGAATATAAAGTTTCTCTGAAAAGCGGACAGTTAATCTACGATTCTTTAGACAGAGATCTTTACCATGTATACAAGGTGGTTATTCTGAAAGACGAATGGTATTTTCTGGATGAAAATGAAAATAAAAAAGCCATCAACAAAGGGGATTTTTCAGTTACTTTAGATAACAATGAAGTATTAAAGTTTGATGCCTGCTTCAATATTATCCACGGAACTCCCGGTGAAAACGGAATTCTTCAGGCTTATTGGGACGCTATCGGACAAAAATATACGGGCTGCGATTTTTACCAGAGTGCATTAACGTTTAATAAAAAAGATACTTTGGCAGTGCTTTCAAAATACGGAATCCCTTCTGCGAAAAGTGTTTATTTAAGAAAAGGAGAAGACATTAATGTTGACGAAATTATTGACAATTTAGGACTTCCTGTATTTGTAAAACCTAATCAGTCGGGCTCTTCGCTCGGGATTTCTAAGGTTAAAGAAAAATCTGAACTGGTTGCTGCAACCGAAATTGCTTTCAAAGAAGATGACGAAATTTTAATTGAAAGTTTCTTAGACGGAATGGAAGTTTCTGTAGGAGTTATCGATTATAAAGGCGAAACCATCGTTTTGGGAATTACAGAAATTGTTCCTACCAACGAGTTTTTTGATTACGAAGCCAAATACGAAGGTGCATCAGAAGAAATTACACCGGCAAGAATCGACGATGAAACCAGAATCAGAGTAGAAGAAATTGCAAAAAGAGCTTACAATTCTCTTGGAATGAGTGGCTTTTCGAGAAGTGAATTTATTTTGATGAACGGAATTCCTTACATGCTTGAAATGAATACCAACCCAGGTTTTTCTCCGGCAAGCATTCTTCCGCAACAAGCAAAAATCTATGGAATATCAATCAAAGATCTTTGTGGAAACGAAGTTGAAAAAGCTTTGAATAAATTTAGAAATTAGTAATTAGTAGTTAGAAATTAGAGTATTGAAATATAATTTAAAATTCAGAATTAACAATTCACCTACATAACTCATAATTTACAACTCATAACTTATAACTCTTTACGCATGAAAATTGCTGTTTTCCCGGGATCTTTTGACCCGATTACTTTAGGACATTACGATATTATCGAGAGAGCTGCAGCGCTTTTCGACAAAGTAATTATTGCCATTGGTCAGAATTCCCAGAAGAAATATATGTTTCCGCTGGAAAAAAGAATTGAATTCATACAAAACTCTGTAGCCGAATTTCCGAATGTGGAAGTTGATCATTTTGAAGGCTTAACTGTTGATTACTGTTTTGAAAAAAATGCCCAGTTTATTTTAAGAGGTTTAAGAAATCCCGCCGATTTTGAATTTGAAAAAGCAATTGCTCACACAAACCGCACTTTAGCTCACAAAAAACTCGAAACTGTTTTCCTCCTGACTTCATCAGGAAAATCGTTTATCAGCAGCAGCATTGTAAGAGAAATCATCAACCACGGCGGCGAATACGAGCTTTTGGTTCCGGAAGCGGTAAGAGTGGAGCATAAATAATGGGTAATTGGTAATGAGTAATTTTAAAAACAGTCATATTTATGGATTTCAATCAAATCTTTAGACATAGAACTAAAAATTTCTCATTATCAATAATAAAATTACTTTCGCCATTACCTTATTCTGATGCAGTTTCAGTGATTAGAAAACAGATTATAAGATCTGCAACTTCTGTTGCTGCAAATTACAGAGCAGTTTCACGAGCAAGGTCTGATAAAGAACGATTTGCAAAAATCTGTATTGTGGTTGAAGAAATAGATGAAACACAACTCTGATTAGAAATCATTGAAGAACTTAAATATCTAGAATCAGAAAAACTATCAGCTCTAAAATCAGAATGCGAAGAATTAGTTAAAGTAATGACAACTTATAAATTTAAATTATCACAAAACATTTAGACCGAATCAATTACTTATTACCAATTACTCATTACCCATAATCAATGCACGAACAAATCAATTTTGCAATAGAAATCCTTGGTACGATATCGTTTTCGATGTCGGGAAGTTTTGCGGCGATGCAGAAAAGATTAGATCCGTTCGGCGTTTTGATTATTGCTTTCGTCACTTCAGTTGGCGGCGGAACGGTAAGAGATTTATTATTAGACATTCCTGTCTTTTGGATGCACGATCTTCTGATGTGTGGCGTCATTTTGATCACTTCAGTTTTTTCGATGGTTTTTAAATCTGTTGAGAAAAACTTTAAAGTGACTTTATTTATTTTCGACAGTTTCGGATTAGGATTATTCACCATCATTGGCGTTCAGAAAGGTTTAAACGCAGACATCCATCCTTTAATTTGTATCGGACTTGGAACAATTACCGGCTGTTTTGGTGGGATTATCCGTGATATTTTACTCAACAGAATTCCTTTGATTTTCAGAAAAGAAATTTATGCAAGCGCCTGTATTATTGGCGGAGCAACTTTTTTGTTGCTGACTACTTTTACCAGTTTGTCATATCCTATAATCCAGATTTTCACCATTTTATTAATTGTTGCTGTAAGAACGCTGGCTGTAAAATACCATTGGCAAATGCCTAAATTCTATGGTTACGAAAACAATTCTGAAATGTAATTTTATGAAAAATGCACTTGCTTTCCTGGCTTTATCAATATTATTTTCCTGTAAACAACAAAGTAAATTTAACCTTGAAAAAGATCTTTATCAGTTTTCTGAAAAAATGGAAAATGACGATACACTAAAAATTGATATTAATCATTCTGCGTGTATGTTTGCCGCCTTTGAAACTTATACTTTTACAAAACGACATGATACCTTATTTTTAGAAACATATTCAGAAATAAGTTCATTTGAGAAAAGGCAACAGACTTTACCAAAAATAATTTACGATTTTAAACCCAATGATTCTCAATCTTTTGAAAACTATTTTAAATATTTAAAAGAAGAAAATAGACCCAGCCGAGAATCCCGTTCGCCATTAGTGAGTGTTTATTATCCTAATAAAAATCAGAGGCAATATTTCAATGATGACGGTTTAGATGATAAGTTTAAAAAATTGGATAAGCTTTTTTTAATTCGTAAAAAACTCTATCCGAGAGACAAATTCTTTGAAATTCCTGAACCTCCGCCACCTCCTCCAAAAAAATAAAAAATGCACCTGATCTCTCAAGTGCATTCTATTTTTTAAGCAAAATTTTTTAAAACTTCCCCCTGTTTCTCATATTAGGATTATGCATATGCTTTTGCATCGTCGGCATTTTCAGCTGATCTTTCAGCATTTTGATCTGGTCGGTCATCATGCCTGCAGAATCTAATCTTTTAGCTTCCTCCAAAAGTTTTTGTCCTTCCTGTCTTCTGCCTTTGGAAATTGCGCCGGCTGCCAGATTAAGTGTTGCCATTGCACGGTCGTGTTTCATATTCAAACCATAATCCAAAGCTTTTTTCATCAAAGGTTCTACCTGTGTAGGGTGATCCTGAGCTAGAACCAAACCTTGCAAATAGTGGTAATATCCGTATTGGTTTTTATGAAGTTCGGTTTTATAATCTTTAATATTATTTAAAAACTTTGAAGCTTTCTGCATATCCTGCTTTCTCAGCTGCCAAAAAGCAAGAAGGATATTTTCATTCTTAAAAAATAAAAAAATAGGTAATGCAGCTAAAAGAAAAACTACAATTCCCCAACCTAAACTTCTTGTAAAAAACATCATGTAAAGACCGCCGAGAATCAGAAGTGCTGCAACTATGATTTTTATGTACTTATTCATTATTAAATTTTAGAAGTGCAAAGATAAGAAATAAGGTTCAGAGTTTAAGGTTCAAAGTCTAAAGTTTTATGTCATTAAACATTGAACACAGAACTCGAAACATTAAATTTTTTCAAAAGTTTGAAAACAGAAATCATACTGATTTTTTTCGTCCTTGTCGTGGCAGATTTCCTGTGTTTTTTTCCAGATTTTTTCGTTGATTTTCGGGAAGTATGTATCGGCTTCCAGGTTTGCTTTTACCTGCGTTACTTCAAGACGATCTGCAATTTCCATGGTTTGTTCGTAAATATTTCCGCCGCCGATGATGAAGATATTTTCATCTATTTTTTTTGCAAACTTCATCGCTTCTTTAATACTTCCTACAATTAAGATCCCCTCCTCAAACCAGTCTTTTTTTCTTGAAACAACAATGTTGGTACGGTTCGGAAGCGCTTTTCCTATACTTTCATAAGTTTTTCTCCCCATGATAATCGGGTGTCCCGAAGTAAGGTCTTTAAAATGTTTTAAATCTTTCGGAAGATGCCACAACAATTGGTTTCCAGAACCAATCTCGTTTTTTTCTCCCATTGCCACCACAATTGTTGTCATTCAATAAATTTTCTGCAAAATTAGCACTTAATTTGTATATTTGGTTAGCACAAAAAATAATAAAAATTTAAATTTTTGAAATCGCCGCTTTAAAAATCTTTGAAAAAACGGCAGTTTCATAAACTATTAAAACAATAAAAAATTCACATATGAAAAATAAAGGCTGTCTGAGCGCCGGAACGATCGGCATTGCTCTTCTTATCATCATTGTAGTACTTTTCTTCTGGGGAAAAAACGGGTACAACAATTTTGTAGCACAGGAACAAAAAGTTGACGCAAAATGGTCTAATGTACAAACCGTATATCAAAAAAGAGCCAACTTAATTCCCAATCTGGAAAGAACCGTAAAATCATATTCAAAATTTGAGCAGGAAACCTTGACGAAAGTTGTGGAAGCCCGTTCAAAAGCAACTTCTATCAACATTAACCCTTCTAATCTTACGGAAGAAGATATGGCTAAATTTCAGGCTGCACAAGGTGAACTGACCGGAGCATTGAGCCGATTAATGGCGGTGGTAGAATCTTATCCTAATCTGAAAGCTGATCAGCAATACATCAATTTCCAAAGAGAATATATTGCTATAGAAAACAGCATCAGAACCGAAACGGTTTATTACAACGATGCTGCAAGAGATTATAATATTTCGATCAAACAGTTTCCTAATAATATCTTGGCAAACTTTACCAATTTTAAAGAAAAACCTTTATTTAAAGCGCAAGCTGGAGCAGAAAATGCACCAAGCGTATTTGCAGAATAATGAACCGTTTTCTCACAAATCAGCAGATAGATTCTTTGGTGGAAGCTATAAAATCCGCAGAGCAACATTCTACCGGAGAAATTCGTGTACATATAGATTCTACCACAGATTCTACCACAGATTCTAAGACTGCAGAAGCTGCTTTCGAGGTGTTTAAAGAATTGTGTAAAGATAAAACCGAAGAAAAAAATGCGGTTCTTTTTCATGTCAATTTTGAAAAAAAATATTTAACGATCATCGGCGATACGGGAATTCACGAAAAAGTGCATCAAACATATTGGGATCATCTGCACGATTACATTACTGCAGAATTTGCCAAAGGTCATTTTTATCAGGCTTTAAAAAGCGCAATCCTTGAAACCGGCTTAGAATTAAAAAAACATTTTCCCGTAAAAGGAGAAAACCACAACGAATTACCCAATGAGATTACATTCTCTTAAAATATTTTTCACATTCATTTTAGTTTGCTGTCATGGTTTTTTATCGGCGCAATACACTATTCCCGAAAAACCGGCGGTTTTGTATCCTGTTTACGATGAATCCAACCTTCTTACCCAACAGGAAAAAGATGATTTGAACAATAAGCTCATCAAATTTGCAGATTCTACCTCCACAGAAATTGAAATCATTATTATTCCTTCCACAAAAGGAGAAGATGTTAATTTTCTGGCAACCATGTTTGGCGAAAAATGGGGAATTGGTCAAAAAGATGTTGATAACGGCGTTGTTTTTCTGATTGCGAAAGACGACAGAACGATGTCGATTCAGCAAGGAAGAGCCGTTGAGCAATATTTAACGGCATCAGTTGCCGGACAGATTTTAGATTACATCGTTACGCCCAAATTCAGACAGGGAAAATGGTACGAAGGCATCGATGGCGGAACCAATGCGATTATGGAAGCGGTTCAGGGAAAATTTAAACCTGTTGCCGAAAAAAACAAATCGGGAGAAAGAAGTGTAACAAAACTGCTCGTTATTGCTTTCGTTATTTTCATTATTTTGGTTATCTTTTTTGGAAACCGGGGCGGTGGAAATGATGATGACGGCGACATTATCTTAAGCCGGAGAGGGCGACGAAATTATCCCGGCGGATTTTTTCCATTCCCTTTTCCAGGAAGTTTTGGAGGAGGATTCGGCGGCGGAAGTTCCCGTGGTGGTGGCGGTTTTGGAGGATTCGGCGGCGGCGGAAGTTTTGGCGGTGGCGGAGCTTCGGGAGGATGGTAAAATTTAAATAAGTATGAAATATTCCATCATATCAATACTTTTAAGCTTAATAACGCTGTTCTTTTCAATCAAAATAAACTTAGAAACTCTCATTGATTACTTATCGACAGACGGAAAATCACAGGCATTTCATGGATTAATAGAATTAAAATATTTATACAAATACTATTTTTTAATCTTATCATTTTTATCATCACTCTTTTTAGTATTTGCTTTTAAAATCAATGAATTAAAGCCATTTAAACATTCAGCAGCATTTATTTTAATTCTTGGAATAGTCTCTGTATTTACAGCATTTTGGAAATGGTTTATTTAATTAAAATAATTGAAATTTTATAAAACCGTTTATAATAAACAATATTTAGTTAACCTTTTGTTCAATCCCTTTTTCTTACATTTACAAAAAGTGGATTGAACTTTCTGATTATTATTAATTCTACAGACAGGAAAGTAATAAAACTCACTCACAGAAAATAAACCTGTTACTCATTTTTATTACTTATTCATCAATTAAAATTTCATTAAACCTGCCACAATTACGAATTTTTCATTAAATTTTGGTTATATTTACTGAAAACGGGGTCTATGAAAAAAACGCTGGTGATTTTTGCCCATCCTTATCTGGAGCATTCAAACTCGAATGTAGAGTTAATTAATTTCTACGTTCGTCATCAGCATTTTACCCTTCGTGATTTGTACGAAGAATATCCTGATTTTCACATTGCCGCATTTCGGGAACGGAAAAGACTGCAGCAATATGACCGTTTTATTTTTCAGTTTCCGATCATCTGGTTCGGAATTCCGCCTTTATTAAAATTGTGGATTGATGAGGTTTTTGATCGAAACTGGGTAACAGAAGGTGAAAATAATCCTCTCGAAAACAAGGAAGTTTTTATCGTTGTGACAACCGGCGGAAAAGAAAGATCTTTTTCAAAAGAAGGCACTTACAAATACACTATTGAAGAAATTATTAGCGGATTAATTGTTTCTCTGAAAGTTTTCAATGCCAATATTAAAGACATCACCATCGTTTACGAAGCCAATAAATTGTCGAAAAAAGAAATTATTTTACAGAAAAAGAAATTTGTAGAAACCCTAAATCAATAATATGGAATCTAGCTTAGCAATGAATACTTTACTATTTTTGGGCGTTGCCATCATTATGGTTCCGCTTGCAAGAAAGTTAGGTTTAAGCTCGGTGATAGGTTATATTTTAGGGGGAATTATCATCGGACCTTATGTTTTAAAACTTACCGGACGTGATGTTGATGGCATTATGCACGCCAGCGAATTTGGTGTGATCATGCTTCTTTTTCTGGTAGGATTGGAACTTGAACCCAGAAAATTCTGGGAAATGCGGAAGAAAATTATCGGACTGGGTCTTACGCAGATGATTCTCACCATTTCCATTCTTTTTGTTATTTTTTTCTGGGCAGGCTGGAAAATCGATAAAGCCATTGCCATTGCGATGTGTTTCGCATTATCATCAACGGCAATCGTACTCCAGACTTTGCAGGAAAAAAACAACCTGAAAACTTCAGCCGGAGAAGCCTCATTTTCCACGCTTTTATTTCAGGATATTGCTGTTATTCCTATTTTGGCAATTTTACCAATCATTGCCAATTACAAAGCGAGACATCACGATAATGAAGTTCAGATCCTAATTCAGAAGCTTCCGGAATGGCTTCAGGCAGGAACCGTAATTTTCGGGGTTGCCATTTTAATTTTATTGGGAAGATATGTTTTTGTTCCTTTTTTAAGGTATGTTTCAAAAGCAGGAATGACAGAATTGTTAACTGCCTCTTCCCTATTTTTGGTCATCGGAGTTTCAGAATTAATGGTTGCCATCGGATTATCTCCCGCTTTAGGAGCCTTTTTGGCAGGTGTAATGTTGGCAAACAGCGAATTCAGGCATGAGTTGGAAGCACATATCGATCCGTTTAAAGGTCTTCTTCTCGCCGTATTTTTTGTAAGCGTAGGTTCTACGATGAATTTTAACGTCATTGCTCAGGATCCTGTTTTCATTTTCAGTACAGTTTTTGTGGTTTTGGCTGTAAAATTTTTCGTGCTTTACGCAATCGGGAAATTTTTTAAAATTGATACGCCACAAAGTTTATTCTACGCTTTTGCCCTTTCCCAAGTTGGAGAATTTGCTTTTGTATTAATAAATTACGCCTCTGATCTTTATCTTTTCAGCGCAGAAATGAATGCACAAATGATGGCGATAACCGCAATTACAATGTGCATCACGCCCATTCTTTTAATTATTAATGATAAATTGATTACGCCGAAATTCATCAAAGAGATCCCGGAAACAAAATCTGATTTTGATATTCTTGATGGTAATATTTCCCAGAAAAAAATCATTATTGTAGGTTTCGGGCATTTCGGAAGTACTGTCGGAAGGCTTCTTAAAGCTAATAAAATTTCTGCAACCGTTCTCGACAGAGATTCTGACAGAGTAAAATTATTGAGAAGCTATGGTTTTAAAGTCTATTACGGAGACGCCACGAGAATCCCTATTTTAAGAGCTGCAGGAATTGAGGAAGCCGAAATTCTGGTTTTATGCCTCGATGATTCCGATGACAATAAATTTATTGCAGAATTGGTTCGTGAGCAATATCCCAATGTAAAAATATTTGTTCGCGCCAAAAACAGGATTGATGCATATACTTATTTAGACAAAGGAATTGATAATATCTACCGTGAAACTTTAGGAACCGCAGTCGAAATGGCGGTGGATGTTTTGCAGGAAACCGGAATGCGAAAATATGCGGCAAGACGTCTCGGACAAAGATTTATGGCAATCGATAAAGCCTCGATCCGAAAACTCGCAAAATCAAAAGATGATGAAGATATACGTCTTTTCACCACAAAAGAAATCCTCCAGCGAGAGGAGGATTTGTTGGCTTATGATAATTTAAATTTTGAAAATAAAGACTGGGAAACCTCATCAACAGACGAAGATGAAGAAAACCAGGAATAGATTACTCTACATCTACGCTTCCGCCGCTGCTTTCTTCTTTGCTTACGGTAGTCACATTTCCTTTTTTGATCCCTTTTATACTTCCTCCAGAAGATGCATGACCTTCAAATTTTGAAGAAACGCTGATTTCGACACCTGCACCGCTCGAAGCTTCAGCTTTCACATTTTCTGCAATCACTTCTTTTGCAGAAATTTCACTTCCTGAAGATGAAGTAAGATTTGCATTTTTAGTTTTTCCTGAGATTGTAACATCTGCAGCAGAAGAAGCTTCAACAGTAAGGTTTACCGCCCAGATCTGCCCTTTGAAAGTAGCGCTGCTTCCTGCGTCAATATCAAGATCATTGGCTTCAAGTTTCCCGGAAATATGAGCCGCACTTGAAACTTCAACATCAGTTTTCTCTTGGGTGAACTGATCTCTTACCACAATTATAGCTGCAGAATTGGCCTCAAGTTTTGTAAAATCTTTAGCATAAATTTTAGCTTTCACATTATTGGTATTCATCACACGTACTCCGGTTTTATAATGAATATGAAGTTCACCACCACTGTTATCTACTAAAATTTCATCAATAATATTGGAAGGCGCAGAAATGACCACTCTTTCAATATCAGATTTAATGATCTCAGCTTCAATTGCCTGAGAAACTTCAATCTCGTCAAAATCTCCTTTAAATTCTTTTTGCTTTAAAGATCCGTGATCCTTATTGGTAACGTCTGGTAACCAAGTTGATTTCCCTTCTCTGTTCTCATTTTTTTTACAAGAAGAGAAAACCAATAATCCTGAAAAAAGTAAAATCGCTGTGTATTTCATGTTTAGAAGTTTAGTTTTTAATATCTTTATATTTTAGTAACAACTAAATTATGAAATCTCTTACAATTGACAATAAAAACTATTTTTAAAATCAAAAGAGATTCTTTATGACCTTTTAAAATAATAAATATCTGCCCATGAAAAATATTTCTTCAGCATTATTAATTTCTGCTTTAGCATTTAATTATTCTTGTACCACAATGAAAACAAACGACATAAAACAGGAAATCCCTGTTCCTGATGCTTCACTTTCTTCAAATCCTTTTATGAAGAAAAGCAGGCTTCAGTACGAAGCTCCGGAATTTGATAAAATTAAAAATGAGCATTTCAAACCGGCATTTGAATTTGGTTTAAAACAGCACGACGCCGAAATTCTGAAAATCGCCAACAATAAAGAAGCGGCAACTTTTGAAAACACCATTGTAGCATTAGAAAAAAGCGGTGAGGTTCTGAAAAGAGCTTTAATTGTATTTTCAAATCTTACCAGTGCAAATACAAATCCTACTTTGCAGGCTTTGGATGAAGAATATGCTCCAATTTTTGCCGCTCATTGTGATAAAATGTATTTGAATGAGAATCTTTATACAAGAATTAAATCAATTACAGAAAATGGATTGGATGCTGAAAGCAAAAGGCTTTTACAATTTTATAAGCAAAATTTTGAGATTGCAGGAGCCAATCTTTCCTCTGCCGATAAAGAAAAACTGAAGCAGGTAAACCAGGAATTGGCATCACTTTCTACGCAATATTCCAACAAATTACTGGAAGCGAGAAAACAAGGTGGTGTGTTCTTTAACGATGCCAAAGAATTGGACGGTCTTTCTGCTGATGAAATTGCTGCGGCTGCAAGTGATGCAAAAACTGCAGGGCAACCCGGAAAATATCTTTTAGCTTTACAAAATACCACACAACAACCACTCTTGCAAAACCTGAAAAACAGAGCAACAAGAGAAAAATTATTTAAAGCATCGTGGACCAGAGCTGAAAAAAGTGACGGAAACGACACAAGGGAAACCATCGAAAAATTAGCAAAATTAAGACTGAAAAAAGCACAGATTTTAGGCAAAAAAAGTTTCGCAGAATGGAAATTGCAGGATCAGATGGCAAAAAATCCTGAAGCTGCCGTAAAGCTAATGAACCAAATTGCAAATCCTGCAGTAGAAACCGCAAAACGTGAAGCAAAAGACATTCAGGATTTGATTGATCAGCAAAAAGGTGGTTTTAAAGTAGAACCTTGGGACTGGAATTTTTATGCGGAACAGGTAAGAAAAGCGAAATTCGATTTAGATGAAAATCAAATTAAGCCTTATTTTGAAATCACAACTGTTTTGGAGAAAGGTGTTTTCTTCGCTGCAGAAAAATTCTACGGATTAACGTTTAAAAAAAGAACAGATCTTCCGGTTTATCATCCTGATGTGGTGACTTACGAAGTTTTCGACCATGATGGGAAATCTATCGCCATTTATTATCTTGATTTCTACACAAGAGACTCTAAAAGCGGCGGAGCGTGGATGAGCAACTACGTTGAGCAATCATATTTATTGGGAACAAAACCTGTGATCGTAAACTGTTATAATTATCAGAAACCTGCTCCTGGAAAACCATCTTTAATCAGTTATGATGATGTTTCTACAATTTTCCATGAGTTTGGTCACTCTATCCACGGAATGTTTGCAAGCCAGAAATACCCATCGCTTTCAGGAACCAATGTACCGAGAGACTTTGTGGAATTCCCTTCTCAAATCAACGAACACTGGGCTTTAGATCCTGTTGTTCTAAAAAATTACGCTCTTCATTACGAAACAAAACAGCCTATTCCGCAAGCATTGGTTGATAAAATTAAAAAAGCGGCAACATTCAACCAAGGTTATATGACGACCGAATTGGTTT
The DNA here is from genome assembly GCF_052115105.1 of Chryseobacterium sp. 2TAF14. Lineage (NCBI taxonomy): Bacteria > Pseudomonadati > Bacteroidota > Flavobacteriia > Flavobacteriales > Weeksellaceae > Chryseobacterium > Chryseobacterium sp. 2TAF14. The sequence continues at coordinate 33,078 of NZ_JBFRGA010000001.1, read as the reverse complement.
CTGCAGCAGCTTTGGATATGGATTGGCATTCTGTAACTAACGAAAACCAGTTGCTTCCAGTTTTAGATTTTGAAAAGCAATCACTCAATAATCACGGATTTACTTTAGCAACCGTTCCGCCGAGATATCACACACCTTATTTTGCACACATTTGGGGCGGTGGTTATTCAGCAGGATATTACGCTTATTTATGGTCTGAAACGTTGGATAACGACGCTTGGGAATGGATTAAAAATAACGGTGGACTTACAAGAGAAAACGGTGACCGTTTCAGAAAATATATTCTGYCGGTAGGAAATTCTGTTGATCTTAATCAGGCATTCAGAGATTTTACAGGGCATGATCCGAATATTAAACCGTTGTTGAGAAACAGAGGTTTTATTAAATAAACTTTAAAAAAGCATCCAAATTTGGATGCTTTTTTTGTTTAAACAATATCTACCAAGAAATTTATTTATTCTCTTATTGACATTAAAATTTTTGCAATTTCCTGTTGGTTATACTTTTTCAATAGAACTTTTCCTTGAGAATCTAAAAGTAAAAAATTCGGGTTAGAAGAGATTTCCAGTTTTTCTACATAAGTGCGGTCATTATTTTTACTCTTCACATTGATCCAGTTTTGCAAACCTTTTTCCTGTACAAAGCTTTGCCATTTTTTATCATCAGGTGTATTCAGATAAGCAACGGATTGGATATTTACACCAGAATTTTTAAGACTTGCAATATAAGTTGCAATTCCGGGCGTTTCTTCCTGACAATGCACACATTCCGGATCGTAAAACATTACAAAAGTATATTTCGATTTCTCATAAATATCAGAAAGATTTACCATTGTTTTGTCTAATTTCTGCATCTCGGTATTAGCGATAGTACTTCCTATCGGTACCGCTTCCAAAGCAGAAAGTTTTGAAGCAATATTTTTATAGAATTTTTCATTTTTATTAATGCACTTCATATCATTAAGGTAAGTATTGAAGGTATATTTATACGCATCATTCATCCCTTTTTGGCTATAATATTCAAGATTTTTAAAAATCCATTTCAGATAAAAAAGATAATTTTTAGAATCACAGTTTTGCCCTTTCAGAAGTCGATCTACGCCTATTTTATAGTTTTCGTTATCAATCGGGAGAATATTAATGTATTTAAATAAAAACTGATACGAATTCGGAAGGATCTGAATTCTCCTGTCATTAAGATCAAGATCTGCAAGAATACTGGTTTGTAATGTTTTTCTCTCCTCTAAACTTTCAGGAATTTTCACATTCTTTTTTTCTTCGAGCTGGGTATAAAGATCAAGCGTAGGGCTTGGATATTTTTTTTGAACAGCTTTTAAAAGTTCTAATTTTTTCTCGCTGTTTCCCGACTGTCTTTCATAAGTGAGAAAACCAATATTAGGTTCTTGTTCTGGCATAAGTCCTAAAAGCTCACTTCCTTCAAGATTAAATGATATTTTCGCACCATTATTGACCAAAATATTTAAAGAAGATTTATTAGATTTCAGTTCCAATTTATAGATTCCTCCTAAAACTTTCTGTTTTTGAACAAATTTTGCAATCGGTGTTTTGTCACTAATCTTTGCAGAATCTACCGCATAAGAATCTGAAACCGTTCCGTTGAATATTTTAAGATACATTACATCTTTCGCAATACCTTTGGTTTTGATGCTGATTTCATAACCATTTTGCGCCGAGAATAAATTGAAAAATCCGAAAAGTAAAATGAAGATATTTTTTTTCATCGATAAAGTATTTACACTTGTAAAGTATCACAAAAATATCAATATCTCTCTAAGAACAAAATAAGTTTTATAAATTTCATCTTATTTTAATTGTTATTTAATAATTTTCTTGCTTTTTAATGAATTAAATGAAAATTAAATTTTAAAACTACATTCCAAAACTTTTGCGACTTTTGTACATCAAAAAAATATAAGAATGAATTGTCCTTGCTGCTCCGGAAAAACCTACGAAGAATGTTGCAAACCTTATCATACCGGAAAAAAATACGCTCCGACCGCAGAAGCTTTAATGCGCTCAAGGTTTTCTGCATTTGCCATTCCGAATGGAAAATATTTAATGGAAACAACGTCTCCCGGAAAAAGACAGTTTCACAATACAAAAGATCTGCAGGAATGGGGAGAAATCAATGAATGGACAAAGCTGGAAATTGTAGACAAACCATCAATGAATAAAGTAGAATTCAAGGCACATTACACAGATGAAGACGGTGAAAAACAAATTCATCACGAATTATCTCAGTTCAAAATGATTCAAAACCGTTGGTTTTATGTGAGCGGTGAGTTTTTAGATTAATTTTTAAAAACTGTTGGTCAATCGCAAAGTCGCAAGGTCATTTACTTTAATTCTATTTTAAGACGCAAAGATTTTATCTGCGATAAAATTCATACTTCTCATTTTGAAAATCAAAGATTTTTAACTTATGTTTTCTAAATATTCTCAAAGAATTTTAACCTAAAAACTAAGTGACTTATGTGTTAAAACCTCCCACAGATTACTCAGATTTTCACAGATTAAAAATATTTTCAACTCTTTTTTGAACTTCTGTTTTCAATCAATTCAACTTTGAACAGTAGAAAACTTTTGTGACTTTTGTGGCAAGAATTAACGAAAAAAAATGTCCTGCATTTCTGCCGGACATTTTAATATTGTATAGGAAAATCTTAGTGACCTTCGTTTCCGTCAATTCCATGAGCGTGACCGTGAGACAACTCCTCTTCTGTTGCAGGACGAGTATTCAGGATCTCAACCTGGAAATCCAAAACTTTCCCAGCCATTGGATGGTTAAGATCTGCAACAACTGCTTCCGGAGTAACTTCCACTACAAAAGCCTGGAAATTGTTCCCTTGATTATCAGATAAAGGCAAAATAGCTCCAACCGGCGGAACTCCTGCTTCTGCAAACATATCAATTGGCAATTGCGCAATCGCATCTTCCTGCTTTTCACCATAAGCTTCCTCAGGCTGAATAACGAAAGCTGCCGTATCACCGGCTTTCAAACCGTGAATGTTTTGCTCAAATTTAGGAATCATCATTCCTACGCCATATAAAAATGTAAGTGGATTTTCTGCTGTTGTCTCTTCTACAAGAGTTTTAGTTCCATCTTCTTCGATAGTGTGAAGAATGTACTTTACAGCTACCACATGATTGTTTTCGATTGTCATATTTTTTCTTTTTTTCGTGAATTCCTATCACGATTATTTCCACAAATATACTCTTTTTTGAAATGATTGCCGGAATGTGTGAGTTTATTTAACTTGATTATAAATCAGCAAAGCAAGACTTCTTCTAAACACTCTCATTGTAAAATTTCCTTGATTTATCGTCGCAAATTTCCGTTTGTAAAAGCGTTATCTTTTTTCACGCAAAGTTTTAATTTAATAACGTATATTTTGAAGTGAGCAAAGATGAATCAACAAGTTGATTTGATGAAGCTCTATTTTCAAGCTTTGCGAAGCAAATTTATTTGCCTTTGCCTTCTGATAATATTCACAAAGCAAAAAAATCTTTGCGTCTAAAATAATTTAGATTTATTCATCTATTTTTCGTCTCTTTTCTTCTGCCTCAAAACATACAGATACAAGCTTTCCACTTTTTTTCTTGCCCAGTCTGTTTTTCGTAAAAACTTCAATGACGAATTAATGCTCGGATTATCTGTAAAGCATTTGATATTGATCTGTTTTCCCAGTTCCTCAAAGCCCTGATAATATTCTACCAACTCATCAAGAATAGCATCAAGTCTTTTTCCGTGTAAAGGATCTTTTGATTTTTCTTCCATAACGCAGTAAAATTAAAATATTTTATCAGACTTATCTACTAAAATTGTTTAAACTCTTAATCTTTAGTATTTTTGATGAAGGTATTCCTTACCGATAAAAAATTACTCATCCCGAAAATCAATATGAGCAAAAATAACGAAGCGAACAGGAAAAAAAATAAAAAGAAAATCGATCAGAAAAAACGTAAAATACAAAATGCGGAAGCAGAAAGAAAAGCACGTTTATGGCAAATCCGAGAAGATTTTAAAGCAAGAGAAGCTGATTCTAAACTATAAATCCGTTTATACTTTATTAATTTGCACCCTCTTCATTTTCTTTCGAATCAGTCTTATCTTTATTTCTTTCCAGAATATTTTCTGCCATCTTTTTATAATCTTCAGTTTTCATAATAACAACGTTGTTATTTGAGTTCCAAATACTTGTAAACTTTTTAGAAATAGTAATATAACTTCCCCAATCTGTAAGATTCTGATAGAGCATTAATGTGCAAATGTCTGTAGGTGTAATCGTCTGCCAATTTTCAATAACATGAGAATGGACTCCACTTATTGTTTTTACTACTTTTTCATCATTAATATTTTGAGCGATCATGCTGTTATGAAGTTTTTCAACATTTTTAACTTCATTTTTATTATTAAAAGTGATCAAATAATCATTTCCAAAAATAACAAMATTGTCTACAGATGGACCGGTTAAAACATAAACTTTTTTTACATTTTTTTTGATGAGAGGAACGATATTAAAGCTTGTGTTTTTATAAGATTTAAATATGGTATCTGTTTTAATTCTCGCTAAAGCATTCTGTCTTATAGTAAAATACTCAGTTTCTGTAGGCGTAAAATCTCTTTCTTTCAAATCAAGCTTTGCATTTTGCGGATTATAATTTGTAGGAAAGGCAATCGTTCCAATAACCTTGTTTTCTTTTGAAAAGAAAATACATTTGGGAACAGAGTCATCTATATAAGAAAAATATCCTCCAACATTTTCCATTTGTTGATAATTAGCTCTGAAAACATCTGTTCCATACCAACTTGCCATTTCGCTGCGGTACAAAGCAATGCCTTCTTCATTAATTTCTTTCGAAAGTTTTTCCAGATTTTGAGCTTGAAAAGAAACTGCAAACAAAATAAAAAGTACAGTAATAATATTTTTCATACGAATAGTTTTTCCAAAAATAGGGAATAACATTTTTATTTAGAAATTTTACTTTGCCTTTTTAGTTTCTTACATTTACATTATGAAAATCCTCCACACCGCCGATTGGCATTTGGGTAAACGTCTCGACCGTTTTTCTAGATTAGAAGAACAGGTTTTGGTGATGAACGAAATTGTTGACATCGCAGACCGGAAAAATGTTGATCTGGTTCTGGTTGCCGGAGATTTATTCGACAATTTTAATCCGAGTGTTGAAGCGACGGAACTTTTTTATAAAACTTTAAAACGTTTATCATTAAATGGAAAACGTCCTGTAATTGCGATTTCCGGGAATCACGATTCGCCAAGTTTGATCGATGCACCTGATCCTTTAGCGCGCGAATGCGGAATTATTTTAATCGGACATCCAAAAGCGACAATCAATCCTTTTGAGCTTGAACATTTCAAAGTTTCAAAATCAACAGAAGGTTTTATTGAATTAGAATTTAAGAATCAAAATTTCCCTGTCAGAATTTTGCACACTCCTTATGCAAATGAGATTCGTTTAAAAGAATATTTTGGTGAAAATAAAGAAGAGGAACTCAATAGAGTTTTAGCCGAAAACTGGAAAAAAACTGCTGATGAATTTTGCGATATAAATGGTATCAACCTTTTGATAACGCATTTGTATATGAACAAAAAAGGCGCTCCGATTTTGGAAGAACCGGAAGGCGAAAAACCCATTAAAATAGGAAATGCAGACCTTGTTTTTTCAGATATTATTCCGCACCAGATTCAGTATACCGCTTTAGGACATTTGCATGGTTTTCAGAATATAGGAACCGATGAAAAACCTGTTGTCTATTCATCTTCGCCTTTGTGCTACAGCTTTAGTGAAGCCGGACAAACGAAATACGTTTCCATTATTGAAGCTGAACCCAATAAAAATGTTTCATTTGATAAAATCGCTTTACAAAACGGTAAAAAGCTTGCCAGAAAAACATTTGATTCCATTGAAAATGCCATTGAATGGCTGAAAGAAAATCCAAATACCTTAGTTGAATTAACCTTGGAAAGCGAAACTTTTCTAAAAGCCGAAGAGAGAAAACTTATCTATCAATGGCACAACGGAATTGTGCATCTCATTCCGAAAGTTAAAAATCAGGATTTTAATGAAAATCAACTGAGTGAAATCAATCTGAATCAGGATATTCAAACTTTGTTCAACAATTATTTTAAATCTAAAAACGGCGGACAGGAAGCCAATGAAGAGCTCATTAATTTATTTAACGAAATTGTTAGTTCTGATAAATAATATATTTTATTGAACCATTAAGATGGATTTAAGAAGTTAAGTTTTTTAAGAGAAATAAATTTCTTAAGACACAAATCTTACTTTGCTTGCAAAGACTTAATTATTCTTAACTTCTTAAATGTCCTTAATGGTTCAAATTACAATCTTTTAAGTTCTTAATTTATTATTATGATTCCAATTCAACTGACTTTAGAAGGTCTTTATTCTTATCAGGAACGTCAGAAAATCGATTTTGAAAATCTTACGGAAGCTGGTCTTTTTGGCATTTTCGGTTCGGTTGGGTCCGGAAAATCTTCTATTTTGGAAGCCATTTCTTTTGCGCTGTACGGCGAAACGGAACGTCTCAATTCCAGAGATAAACGTACTTACAATATGATGAATTTGAAATCGAATAAATCTTACATTGAATTTGATTTCATCAATTTTGAAAACAAAAAATTCCGTGCTACAAGAGAATTTAAACGTAATTCTAAAAATTTTGAAGATGTAAAAACTCCGACCGTCACTTTCTATGAATGGAAAAATGAAAGCTGGATTCCTTTAGACCATTCCAATGCCGAAAAACTCATTGGTTTAAGCTATGCCAATTTTAAGCGAACCATTATTATTCCTCAAGGTCAGTTTAAAGAATTTCTGGAATTGGGCGCGACAGACAGAACAAATATGATGAAGGAAATTTTCAGCCTTCAGCGTTTTGATTTGCAGAATAATGTTTCAGTTTTAAATTCCAAAAACAGATCAGAATTGGATCAGTTGGAAGGTCAATTGAAGGGTTTTGAAGAAGTAAATGAAGAGCAAATTTCAGTTCAGAAAGAACATTTAAAAACTGAGCAGCAAAAATTTGAAGATGTAAAAATTCAGTTTAAAAAGATTGAAGAAAAATATCAGCAACTTAAAAATTTAAAGACTGATTTTGAATCGCTTAAACAAAAGAAATCTGAGTTTGATAAACTGAATATACAGAAATCGGAAATCGATATTTTAGAAACAAAAACTGAAGTATTTGACAAAGTTTTCAGGATTTTCACGCCATTAATTTCTGAAAAAAATAAGCTTCAGAAAGAAATTTCCGAACAACAGAAAAATAAAGAAAATCAGTTTAAAATTGTTAAGGAAACGGAAATCAGGTTTGAAAATGTAAAAAATAAACTTTCTGCGATTCAGCCAAAATATGAAGCATTAAATCAGTCTAAAATTCAGGAAAATGATCTGAGTTTGATTTTACAAATGCAGAAATTTTCAGGAGAAATTGAAACCTTAAAAGAACGAACAAAAAAAGGTTCTGAAAAAGTAAAAGAAGTTGAAACCCATCAGAAATTAATTCAGCAAAAAATTGAAGACCTTTCTAAAAATGCAGAACTTTTAAAGCCAAAAAAAATAGATTCTAATTTATTATTAAATGTCGGAAACTGGTTTTCCGAAAAGAAAAGATTAAATGAAAATTTACAAAATCAGACTCGAAAAATCGATTCAATAAAAATTGAAATTGGGAAAATATCAGAAGAATTAAAACCTTTTAAAATCAATCCTGAAACTTTTAAAAATGATTTTAAAACTCAAATTGATAGTTTAGAAAATCAGAAAAAAATGCTTTCTGAAAAGCGAAATCACCTTAAAGTACAGCAAAAGCTGGCTCATTTTGCCAACGAACTGCACGATGGAAAATCTTGTCCGCTTTGTGGCGCTTTGGAACATCCAAATATTGTAAAGTTTGATGATGTGAATGCTGAATTAAATGAAATTCAAAAGAAAATTGAGCAGATTGAAATTCAAAGAGATCAGATTCAAAAACAGTCTTTAGAAATAGAAAAAATTCTTGACCGAAAAAAGATTTTTGAGGAACAACAGAAATCAGAAGAAGAAAATTTAAAACTAATTCAAACTCAAATTGAAGAACATTTAAAAAACTTTAGTTGGAAAGAATTTAATCCTGAAAATCAAAATGATTTTGAAGAAAAAAGACAACAATCTTTCACTATTGAAAAGCAGATCGATGAATTGAATCAGCAAATAAGTTTGGAGCAAAAAAATCTTGATAAGGAAAGAGAAAACCTTGATAATTACAATAAAGCTTTAGAAAAATTCAGGCTTGATGAGGCGAAAAAAGAAGAACAAATAAATTCAAATGAAACGAATTTAAAAGTTTTGCAATGGGCTGATTATAAAGAAAAAACGGTTGAAGAGATTGAAGAAATTTACAATAAACTTTCAAAATCAAATCTTGAAACTGAGCAAAATTATCAGCAATTAATTAGAGAAGAAAAAGAAATTTCACCAAAATTAGCTGAACAAAAAACAATTGCAGATCAACTAGAAAAACGGATTTCAGAACTGGAAAAAGAAATTTCTGATAATAAAATCCTGACTGAAAATTCTTTATCAGAACAGCAATTCAATACTTTAGAAGAAATTCAGCAAATTCTAGTACATGAAATTAATGTTCAGGAAACAAGAAATCAGATTCAGCAATTCAGAATTCAATTTGAAATTGTAAAAAACGACATTCTCAATCTGGAAACCAAACTCAAAGATTTTTCATTTGATGAAGAACATCTTAAAGAAACCGAAAATCAATTCAAAGCTTTTGAAAACGATTTAAAAACCGTCAATGATTCGGTAGTAAAAATCGTTACAGAAATTGAAAGACTTGAAAAAGAGTTTAAGAAAAAAGAAGATTTGCTAAAGGATTTATCTCAGCTTCAAAAACGTGCAGAAAATCTGAAGATTATGACCAATCTCTTTAAGGGAGCCGGTTTTGTACAATATGTTTCTTCGATTTATCTTCGTCAGTTGTGCGATCACGCTAATGTACGTTTCCATCGGATGACAAGAAATCAGTTGAGTTTACAGTTGAACGAAAGCAATGATTTTGAGATCATCGATTACCTGAACGAAGGACGCAGCCGAAGTGTGAAAACGCTTTCCGGAGGACAGGCTTTTCAGGTTTCGCTGAGTCTCGCTCTGGCTTTGGCAGAAAGTGTACAAACTCATGCGCAATCTGAGAAAAACTTTTTCTTCATTGATGAAGGTTTCGGAACCCAGGATCTAGAATCAGTAAATGTCGTTTTTGAAACGCTGATGAATCTTCAGAAAGAAAACCGGATTGTGGGAATTATTTCGCACGTTGAAGAACTGAAAGAGAAAATTCCGGTTTCGCTGAATATTACTAAAGATGAAGAACGGGGAAGCCTGATCGAGATTGCTTAAAATAAAAAGCCTTCAAAGTTTTCAAAATCTTGAAGGCTAAAAATTATTTTACCTGTGGCGCAACCTTTTCGCCAAACAGCTCTATAGATTTCATCATTACATCATTCGCAGGATCGCCCACATCCATATGACCGATAAATCTTGTAATCCCGAAAATTTCTTTCATATAATTAATTTTATCGGCAACTTCGTTTGCATTCCCTATAAATAATGCTCCATCTTTGCTTCTTCCGCCTTCATACTGCATTTTCGTATAAGGAGACCAACCTCTTGAAGAGCCGATTCTATCCATCTGAGATTTATAATTATGAAAATATCCGTCTACAACCTCTTTCTCTTCACTTACAAAAGTGTGTGAATGAATGGCAATCTGCATTTCTGCTTCATCATGCCCTGCTTTAAGGTATTCCTGTTTGTAAAATTCAATCAGGTTTTTGAATTGCACCGGCATTCCGCCAATAATTGCCACCACCAAAGGCATTCCCAATTGTGCAGCACTTAAAACCGATTGCGGAGTTCCGCCAACTGCTCTCCAGATTGGAAGTTTTCCGTTGTTTTTAGCTCTCGGATAAACGGTTTGGTTTTGCATCGGAGCACGTAATTTTCCTGACCAAGAAACGTTTTCTTCAGAATTTATTTTTAATAATAATTCTAATTTTTCATCAAAAAGCTCTTCGTAATCATTTAAAGAATATCCGTAAAGTGGAAAAGATTCAATGAAACTTCCTCGTCCGACAAAAATTTCAGCACGCCCATCAGAAATTAAATCTAATGTAGCAAAATCTTCGTAGACTTTTACAGGTTCAGATGAGCTCAAAACCGTTACTCCACTTGCTAATTTTATATTTTTTGTAATACTTGCAGCGGCAGCTAAAACGATTTCGGGCGAAGAAACCGCATAATCTGCACGGTGATGTTCTCCCATAGCGAAAACATCGATTCCTACCTCATCCATTAATTTTACCTGCTCAATAATTTCTCTGATTTTAACTCCTGCGTCTCTATATTTTCCGGTAGTCTGGTCAAAAGCCAAGTCGCCAAACATTCCTATTCCTAATTCCATATTATTGATTTTTAGATAATACAAAATTAGGCGAATGAAAATTCAAAAGCATTGATGAATGATAAGAACGAACAATCCTGAACTTATTTTTTAACATGTAAAACAGTTTTTTAGTTTTTTAGTTTTTTAGTTAAATGTTTGAAAATATTTTAGAGCACATAAGAGAATCAATGATTTTCGAAAACTAATGTGTTCTTTTATAAAATATAGAAGAAAATTCTAATGTGACTAATGTGTTAAAATATAAAGTTGTTTTGAACAGATTCAAAATTATTTCTGATTTCCCAAGAGACCAAAAAGCAGCTTATCTCTTATTTCATTGGTAATTTCAGAGGTCGATTCTGTATTCCTTTTAAACCAGAAATAAGAATTATTCAGAGTATGAAGAATAAATCTTGTGGTAAAAGCAGAAGATTTCAGCTCCCAGTTTTCAGCTTTATAAATTTCAGAGATCAATTGCTCAACTTCCTRCTGGTAATTTTTTCTCAGCTCAATAAATTCGGGTAACCTTTCTTCCAGATGTTTCCATTCATTAGAGTAAATATGCGTAACATCGCGGTTTTTAAGAACAACCGACAAATGTTTATCCAGAAACAAATTCAATTTTTCCTGTGGAGAAACTTTTGTATTTTTTACTTCCTGAAGTTCTTCAAAAAAATCATGAGCAACGCCAAAACAGATCCACTCAAGAATTTCTTCCTTAGAACGGATGTGCGCATACAACGACGCCGCTTTTATATTTAGTTTTGTAGCGAGATCTCTTACCGAGCTTCCCATATAGCCTTTCTCTTTGAAAAGTTCTACTGCGACTTCGAGTATTTTGATCTGTTTTTCTTTTAGCTCCATAAGTAAAGTGCAAAAGTAATTATTCTGATTTTAATATCCTGATTTTCATATGATCATTTACAATGTTTCCTGAATTTTAAAATTATTCATATYCCGATTTACTGTAGAATTATTAAAATCGGAAATTTTGTCTTCCGTAAATAGATACAAAAATGAATATTTCGGAAATTTTGTCCTTTATTTTTAAAAATTTTACAATTGAACAGTTTTTGAAATATAGTTCATGAATTAAATGATTGAATAGATTGAGGACATCAGAAATTAGAAAATCTGATCTGAAAAATTAACATTTATGAGACTCTTATGGTCTGAAATCTGATGTCTGAAATCTAAATTTAAAACTAATTAAAGAATCAAAAAATAAAAAGATATGAATTTAAATCAATATACCGTAAAATCACAGGAAGCCATTCAAGCCGCACAACAAGTAGCAATAGAATTTGGTAACCAACAAATAGAACCTCAACATTTACTGGAAGGAATCTTTCAGGTAGATGAAAATATATCGCCTTTCTTACTGAAAAAATCTGAAGCAGATGCCAATTTGGTAAGAGAGCGCAACCGCGAAAATTTAGAAAAGCTCCCAAAAGTACAGGGAGGAAATATTTACCTTTCACAATCTGCAAATAAAGTTTTGCTGGATGCTCCCAACATCGCTAAAAAAATGGGCGATGAATTTGTAACGATCGAGCATTTGTGGCTTTCATTATTAGAAACCAATTCAGAAGTTTCTAAAATGCTGAAAGATATGGGCGTTACAAAAAGTCTTTTAGAAGGTGCAATAAAAGAATTAAGAAAAGGTTCGAAAGCAACTTCTGCAAGTTCAGAAGAGACTTATCAATCCTTAAATAAATATGCTAAAAACTTCAACGAATTAGCCGCAGAAGGAAAATTGGATCCCGTAATCGGTCGTGATGAGGAAATCAGAAGGGTTTTGCAAATTCTTTCGAGAAGAACCAAAAATAATCCGATTTTGATTGGTGAACCCGGTGTCGGTAAAACTGCCATCGCAGAAGGTATTGCACACCGAATCATTAACGGTGATGTTCCTGAAAACCTGATGGATAAAACTTTATACTCCTTAGATATGGGAGCTTTGATTGCCGGTGCAAAATACAAAGGAGAGTTTGAAGAGCGTTTGAAATCTGTCGTAAATGAAGTGACAAAATCTGACGGACAAATCATTCTTTTCATCGACGAAATCCACACTTTGGTTGGAGCCGGAGGTGGTGAAGGCGCAATGGATGCCGCAAATATCTTGAAACCTGCTTTGGCAAGAGGCGAATTAAGAGCGATCGGCGCAACCACTTTGAATGAATATCAAAAATATTTTGAAAAAGATAAAGCTTTAGAAAGACGTTTCCAGAAGGTGATGGTGGAAGAACCGGATACGGAATCTGCAATTTCAATCCTCCGTGGAATTAAAGATAAATATGAAGCGCACCACAAAGTAAGAATCAAAGATGAGGCAATTATTGCGGCGGTAGAAATGTCTCAACGATATATTTCAGACCGATTTTTACCCGATAAAGCGATTGACCTGATTGATGAAGCTTCGGCAAAACTGAGAATGGAAATCAATTCAAAACCTGAAGAGCTGGATGTTCTCGACAGAAAACTGATGCAGCTGGAAATTGAATTGGCGGCGATTTCAAGAGAAGGCAACCAAACAAAAATTGACCATTTAAAAGAAGATATTTCGAAAATTTCTGAAGAAAGAAATGAAATCAATGCAAAATGGCTGAAAGAAAAACAAAAATCTGAGGATCTTACCCAGATTAAAAAAGATATTGAATCTCTGAAATTAGAAGCCGAAAGAGCTTCAAGAGCAGGAGATTATGCAAAAGTCGCAGAAATACAGTACGGAAAAATTAAGGAGAAGGAAGATGCTTTGCAAAAACTTGAACTGGAGATGCAAAATCATCAGAACGAATTGATTAAAGAAGAAGTAACTTCTGAAAACATTTCTGAAGTGATTGCAAAATGGACAGGAATTCCGGTTACAAAACTTCTTCAGTCTGAAAGAGAAAAATTACTTCATCTTGAAACCGAGCTTCATCACAGAGTTGTAGGTCAAGATGAAGCGATTACAGCCGTTGCAGATGCAATTAGAAGAAACAGAGCAGGATTGAGTGACGAGAAAAAACCAATCGGAAGTTTCTTATTTTTAGGAACAACAGGAGTTGGTAAAACTGAGCTGGCAAAGGCTTTAGCAGAGTTTTTATTTGACGATGAAAACAATATGACGAGAATTGATATGAGCGAATATCAGGAGCGTCATTCGGTTTCAAGATTGGTTGGAGCGCCTCCCGGATATGTTGGTTATGATGAAGGCGGTCAATTAACGGAAGCGGTGCGAAGAAGACCATATTCTGTGGTGCTTTTAGATGAAATTGAAAAAGCGCATCCTGATGTTTTCAATACATTATTACAGGTTTTGGATGATGGTCGTTTGACGGATAATAAAGGCAGAGTTGTAAATTTCAAAAATTCGATTATCATTATGACTTCAAATTTAGGTTCGCATATTATTCAGGAGAATTTTGAAGGCTTCGACTCCGCTCAGCCTGACAGTAATGGAGTTTTAGACGAGATTGTTGATAAAACTAAAATCGATGTTTTTGATTTATTAAAACAAACTCTTCGTCCGGAATTTTTAAACAGAATTGATGAGACGGTATTGTTCCAGCCTTTAAGAAAAAAAGAAATCGGAAAGATCGTACAATATCAGTTGAGAGGATACAATGATTTGTTAGCAAAACGCAATATCATTATGACGGCTACACAGGATGCTTTGAATTATCTCACCAACAAAGGCTACGATCCGGTTTTCGGAGCGAGACCTTTGAAAAGAGTGATTCAGCAGGAAGTTTTAAATAAATTATCCAAAGAAATTCTTGCAGGAAATGTGAATGACGGCGACAGAATCACTTTAGATTATTTTGAAGAAACAGGTTTGGTTTTCAGACCGGCTGAAAAATAAGTAGTTTTTTTCAAATATATTAATTTTTTTAGGCAAGTACCACAGATCTCATTCTGTGGTACTTATTTTTTTTAATAAATTAATTAAGTGCAAAGACAGGATTTACAGGGAAAAAACGGGAAGTTTTTCAGGTTTTTTTTTGCACATTTGTACAAGAAATCCCATAAAACCTAAGAAAATGGACAACCAAAACAATCAAAACATTATTATGAACAACACCAATCTTATTTCTACTCAACTCATTCAGAATTTAGTAGACAACTATCGTACAAATCAACTTGAAGTCATTAATGAAAATCTTAATATGGAAGATGCCCATTCTATATGGTTTGATCTTCCAACATTAAAAACCTTTATTTCCGAAATTGAAACTCAGGCGCAGTTAATTGATCAGACTGTAAAAGATTCAGATCTTGGAATCCGCTTTTATTATGCAGCATATCCTGAAGTTCCGGAAATGTCTGTTCCGGCAAATTATGCAAACAGACACACATTGGTAATGGTTCCCACTAAAAAGAAAGATAATCTTGATTACGACTTTAATCCTCTTGAAGATACAAACGGAGCATTGGCAATAACAGGTTTGATAACTGATGCTTTGGCGATGAACCACGGTACACTGGTTCCTCCAAAGACTTCTATTGTAGAATCTTATTAATCTGCAGCTGATGGATGATTTCCAGAATTTGCTACAAAGCGGCATGATCTTCTCTGAAGGTCTTGCTGCTTTGGTGTCTATTATTTATTTAAAAAAATTAAAAGGAAGTTATTATAGTTACTTTTCAATATTCTTAATTTTTATTTTCTGCTGCGAATTATTTGGAAAATTTGCCGAAAATTATATTTCTTATCCGAAAAACTTATTTTTTAATTATTTTGTGATCCCGGTTGAGTTTATATTCTTTTATTGGCTTTATGCTTATCAATCGCTAAATAATAAAAAACTGTTTTTTGCAATCTCAGGAATTTTTCTTTTGGCATTTATCCCAAATGAGTTGTATTTTATAAAAAATAAGCAGATATTTTCTTTTAACTATACTTTCGGAAGCCTATTGATGGCACTTTTGGTCATTATGGAATATTATAAGCAGGTAAATTCCGATAACATTCTCAATTTTATGAAAAACAAAATGTTTTACATTAATCTGGGAGTAACTTTATTTTATATAGGAACGCTCCCGTTTTGGGCGTTTTATTTCCAGCTTTTGGAGAATATGGAAATGTGGAATTTATATTATAACTATTTCCTTTTGTCCGGAATTGTGATGTATCTTTTATTTGCAAGTTCATTTATATGGGGAAAACAGAATTATATTTAACCATCGTTTTATTCAACATTTTTTTCGTCTTGTTTGTGGTTGCCGTGATGATCTACATCCGGAAATACAAGCAGCGAAAAATAGAATATTTAAGTGAAATTCAGATCAAAAATGAAGTTCATCAGAAAGAGCTTCTGGCTACCCAGCTTGAAATTCAGCAAGCTACAATGCAGCATATCGGTCGTGAGCTGCATGATAATATCGGGCAAAAACTCACGTTAGCAAGTCTTTATACACAACAGTTGCTGTATGAAAATAAGGTATGCGAAGAAAGCGGAAAAATAGACCAGGTTTCGGAAATTATCAATCAGTCTTTGCAGGATTTAAGAAGTCTTTCAAAAACATTGACCGATGATAACATTAATCAGAAAGATATTGTAACCTTAATTCAAAAAGAAGTAGATAATGCAAGCGCATTAAAAAAATGCAAAATTCATTTTAATCATAATTTTGAATGTCTTGATCTGGATTTTGTATATAAAAATGTTTTGTTGAGAATAACGCAGGAGTTTATTCAAAACAGCATCAAGCACTCAAAATGCGAAAATATTTTCATTAAGCTCAATACAACCGAAGAGAATCTTTGGGAATTAAAAATCAATGACGACGGAATTGGTTTTGACATCAACAAAATTCTCTCCAACGGAATCGGGCTTACCAACATGAAAAACAGAACGGCAATCATAGGTGCCGAATTTAGTCTTGAAAGTAATGAAAACAGAGGAACCATGATTGAAGTTAAACTAAAAAAACGACCATGAAAAAGACCATTATAATTGTTGACGATCATTTATTGATCGCTAAAGCACTTGAAGGAATTATCGATAATTTTGAAGGTTTCAAAGTAATTGACGTAGCCGAAAATGGAAAAGACATGATTGATAAGTTTGAAAACGGGCAAAAAATTCCGGACATCGTTCTTCTGGATATCAGTATGCCGGTGATGAATGGTTTTGAAACCGCATCATGGCTCAGAGAAAATCATCCGGACGTGAAAGTAATGGCACTCAGCATGCAGGGCGACGATAACAGTGTGATAAAAATGATCAGAAACGGAGCCAAAGGTTATCTGCTAAAAAACACCCACCCGAAAGACCTGGAAACGGCTCTCACAAAACTGAGCAGCGATGGCTTTTTTTACCCGGACTGGGCATCAAAAATCATCTTCTCGAATATGAGTGATGATAAGTATAACGAAAAAAAGAAGAAAATTTCTGAAAGGGAAAAAGAATTTCTTACCTATACCGTTACCGAGCTCAGTTATAAAGAAATTGCCGAAAAAATGTGCTGCAGCCCAAGAACTGTAGAAAGCTACCGCGATCAGCTTTGTGAAAAATTTGATCTCAAAACAAGGGTCGGCTTAGCTGTTTTTGCTATTAAAAATGGTTTTGCAGAATCTTGACTGAGACATTTTTTTTAAATATTGAATGTAAACCATGTTCTTATTTGACAAGAAAAACAAAAAAGAGGCTGTCTCGCTTTTGAGACAGCCTCTTTTATTTTGAAAATATATCGGGTTTATTTTATGCCTACCAATTCTACATCAAAGATGATTGTAGCACCTGCAGGAATTGCGCCGCCTGCTCCGTGATCTCCGTAAGCAAGCTCTGAAGGAATATAAAATCTGTATTTAGATCCTTTGCTCATCAGTTGGATTCCTTCCGTCCAGCCTTTAATTACACCACTTAGATTAATATCCATCGCATTTCCGCCGTTTTTATCTGTAGAATCGAAAACAGTTCCATCCAAAAGTTTACCTGTATATTTTACCTGTACAACATCTGAAGCCTTTGGCTTTGTTTTGCCGTCACCTTCCTGCAATACCTCATACTGCAAGCCTGAAGCAGTGGCTTTCACTTTGGGATTCGTTTTATTTTTTGCAAGAAAATCCTGACCTTTTTTCTTATTTTCACCAGCCAATGCCAATGCCGCAGATTGCTTTTTTTCGTTTTGTTTTTGCATAAAATCCTGCATAAAAGCATTCATTTCTTCAGCGGGCATCAGCTTCTTTGTTCCTTCCATCTCTTCTTTGATAGCCTGAGCCAAAAGGTCTGCATCTACCTTGAAACCTTCCTGTTTCATATTTTGGGCGATGTTTAAGCCTATATAGTAAGAGGCTTTCTGGTCATCTGTATATTTGCTATCACTTTTTCCATCATTTTTCTGAGCGCAAGAAACGCTGAATATTGCTACGCAAAATAATGCAACAATCTGTTTTTTCATTTGATAATTTTATTATTTAATTTGCTGCAAATCTATCATTAATTGCACAAACTTTCCTGCTGTGCAAGATTTTTTTCTCTTAAAGTTTATAAATGTCATCATTAAAATCTGCAGCATTTATTTTTCTAACTCGTTTTTATTTTTAAAAATTATTTCAAATAGTTTAAAAATAATTATTTATCTTTATGGTAATCAAACATTTACCAACAAAATTAAATTACTATGAAAAAATTAAAAAGAAATCAATTAAAAACCATTATGGGTGGGAAACTAGATTGCTCATGTCGTATGATTACATATTATGATGGCTCTACAAGTGGCGGTCCGTGTGTTTCATCACAATGTTCAGAAATAAGTTTTAGTTGCGGGCAACCGGAGTGCAGACCTTCTCTTGAAGTTTTTTAATCTGGAAAAATAATTTTTATAATGAAAAAAGCGGTGAAAGATTTTCATCGCTTTTATTTTTTAATTTAAACAGAGACTATATTCTTGACAATTCTTGGGAAACCAACGATTATTTTACAGGAAGAAGCCTTGATGTTTTTATCAGCCGGCTGCGAAAATATTTTTAGCATGACGGCAAAATAAAAATCCAATCCCTGAGAGGAATTGGATTTGAGATTGATTTTCCTGAGAATTAATATTTTAAAACTGCAGTTCCGTCAAAACCGGGAAATGATCTGAAGGATAAAGCAGATTTTCTCTTCTGTCGTTGATATGTCTGTGAGATTTTATCTTAAAGCCTTTCACAAAAATATAATCGATTCTGTCTTTCGGAATTTCGGTTACGTTGAATGCCGTAAATGTTCCTTTCGGTCCGTAATGTTTCGTTTCAGATTTATAGAAAGTGTCGTCAAGATTTTTTGAAAGAATTTTTACCGGTTCAGTATCTTCAGTCAGATTAAAATCACCTGTTAATGTCATTGGCAAGTTTTTCGGGTTTAGTTCTTTCGCTTTTTTAAGAATTAATTCTGATGACTTTACTCTTGCTACATTTCCAACATGATCGAAGTGAATATTCATTGCCAAAAACTCTTTCTTTGATTTTTTATCTTTAAAAATCGCCCAAGAGCAAATTCTGTTCAAAGCGGCATCCCAACCTTTTGATGGTTTTTCCGGAGTTTCTGAAAGCCAGAAGGTTCCTGATTTTACAATTTGTAGTTTTTCTATATCATAAAATATTGCAGAAAATTCTCCTTTTTCTTTGCCGTCGTCTCTCCCTACTCCTACATAATCGTAATTTTTCAAACCGTTTTTAATATCTTTCATCTGCTCCGGAAGCGCTTCCTGAACGCCAAAATAATCCGGATGATAATAAGTTAATAAATCTACCGCATCTTGTTTCCTGTTTGTCCATGAGTTTTCTTTATCAGATTCTACATTGAGTCTGATGTTGAAAGACATTACTTTTAAATTTTGAGAAAAGCTCCATGCAAAAACAAGCATAAACAGAGCTGAAAATCTGAAATTCATTAGGGTTTCATTTAAATTAAAGAACAAAAATAACGCTTCTGTTTCATAAGGAAGCATTATTGATGATGTTTTTTGCTATCAGCAAAATTAAATAACCAGAAGCTAAAAACTCATCATTTATAATTTATAATTAATTGGATTTTTTCGCTTTAATCATTGCCTCCAAAGCATCCCACATTTCCTGCGGAATGTCTTCAAGCATATTAAATTCACCTGCGCCCTGAAGCCATTCTCCACCGTCAATCGTAACCACTTCTCCATTCATATAAGCCGAATAATCTGAAACCAGATACGCTGCAAGATTTGCTAGCTCCTGATGTTCTCCTACTCTTCTCAACGGTACTTTTTTTCTCATATCAAATTTTTCCTGCAAATCTCCGGGAAGCAACCTGTCCCAGGCTCCTTTTGTAGGAAACGGTCCCGGAGCGATTGCGTTGAATCTGATTCCGTATTTTGCCCACTCAACTGCCAAACTTCGTGTCATTGCTAAAACTCCCGCTTTTGCACAAGCAGACGGAACGACGTACGCAGAACCCGTCCAAGCATAAGTTGTTACGATATTTAAAACCGTTCCGGGATTTTTTGAATCAATCCAGTGTTTTCCGATGGAAAGTGTACAGTTTTCGTTCCTTTTAAAACAATATCTAAAATAGAATCGAAAGCAGAATGCGTTAATCTTTCTGTTGGTGAGATGAAATTTCCTGCTGCATTGTTTAACAGGATATCTATTTTACCAAATTCTTTTAAAGTGGCTTCTTTCATGGCTTCAACCTCATCCCAATTTCTGACGTCACACGCAACGCAAAGAATTTTTCCGCCCGTTTCTTCTTCTAATTCTTTTGCAGTAACCTGAAGTTTTTCTAAATTTCTGGAAGTGATCACCACTTTTGCGCCCAATTGCAGGAAATATCTGGTCATTGCTTTACCAAGACCACTTCCGCCACCTGTAACAATGGCTACTTTATCTTTCAGAGCGTCTTCACGCAACATCGGTTGTGTATAAAGATTCATACGTTTTATTTTTTTCTTAAAAATAATAAATATTAAAACGTAATCCTTTAAAATAGTTTTAGAAATAATGCTACAAATAATTGTTTTAAGTAGATGAAAGAAAATAGAGAAAAGATAAAAGATTTACAATCAACCGTATATTCTTATAAAATATACCATCAAATATTTTTTTAATGCTTAAATATCAAGTTAGTTTAAAAATCGCAGGACGAAAAAGTTTTAGATATTTATTATGTTTTAAGCGCAAAAAAAACAGCCCGACAAAAATTATCAGACTGTTTTTTAATATTGAACAAGATTAAATTAATTATTTCACAACAGTTCCTTTAAAAGAAAGTACTTTTGGGTTTTGGCTGTCGCTCATGGTAACCGTAATTGATTTTGAAAACGGACCTTCAGCTGCAGCATTGTAGCTTGCTTCAACAAATCCTGTTTTCCCCGGTAAAATTTTAGTTTTTGTATAATCAGCTGTTGTACAGCCGCATGATGGCGCCACTTTATCGATCATAATTGGCTGTGACGAAGTATTCGTAAATTCAAATCTGATGATTTTCGGTTTTCCTTGAGGAATTTTTCCCACATCGATCGTTTCTGATTTCCATTTTGCAGCTTCTGCTACTTTTTTAACAATTGAAGCCGGAATTACCGGAAATACGTTTGCAGAAACCGGAGAGAATGCCAAAACCGCAAGAATCGCTGTAATTTTTAGATTTTTCATGTGTATAAATTTTTAAGTAGTTATAAAATCAATAATAATTATTTTTTTGTTGTAACAAATGTAGTTCAGACTGGGCTTTAAAGTTGTTAACCGTTATCAAACATTTGTTAACGAGTTGTTAATGATCAAAAAATTATAGATATTTTTGGATAATATTGCTTCTGAAATGCAGATCAAGAAACTCAATATTATTATAAGCCTAGGATTGGTCGCTATCATCGGAATTTTGATAGCACAACTGTTGTGGACAAAGCAGGCGTATAATCTGGAGGACAGAAAATTTAACCAGAAAGTAAACATCGCTCTGATGGAGGTTGTCGATAAAATGACCGAAGGAAAATCTTCTTTTACCGAAAATCCGGTGCAGATTATTGCCAATGATTATTATGTGGTTAATATCAACAATGAGTTTCATCCCGCAGTTCTTGAGCATTATTTAAAAACTGAATTTACGAGATTTCAAATTAATACAGAGTATGTTTACGCTTTGTACAATTGTCACAGCGATCAGATGATGTACGGGAAATATATGACGAGTCATCAGGAAGAACCGAGTGAAAAGGTGATTCAGTTTCCGAAGCATAAAAATCTTACTTATTATTTTTCGATACGTTTTCCCGATAAAACAACGTATTTAATCAGTTCTTTACGTTTTTGGTATCTGCTTACTTTCGCGCTGATTATCATTCTTCTCGTTTACGTTTATTCGATCTACACGATTATTCAGCAGAAGAAATTTTCAGAACTGCAGCGTGATTTCATCAACAATATGACGCATGAGTTCAAAACGCCATTATCGTCTATACTTTTAGCCTCAGAATCGCTTAACAAACAAGAAGTGGTACAGGAAAATCCGAAGTTAAAAACTTACACATCAATTATCATCAGTCAAAGTTTTAAATTAAATAATCATATTGAAAAAATATTGAATATTGCTAAAAATGATGCTGCAGGATTATCATTAAAGCCACAGAAAATAATTTTACATCCATTTATTGAAGAGATTGCAGAAACGATCAGGCAGAAAAATGAAAATATTTCAATTCAGATCGATATTGAAGATGATATTTCGATTTTAGCAGATGAATTTCATTTTACCAATATCGTTTACAATATCTTAGACAACTCTATTAAATACTGCGAAACGAAACCTGAAGTTCTTATTTCATCCATTAAAGATTCAAAAGGCTTATATTTAAAGTTTAAAGACAACGGAATGGGCATTCCTGCGAAAAGTATCAATCATATTTTCGATAAATTTTACAGAGTACCTGATAATAATAGTGATGAGATCAATGGTTTTGGACTGGGATTATTCTATGTAAAAAAAATCGTTCAGCAGCATAACTGGAAAATTTCGGTAGAAAACAATCCCAGTAAAGGCATCACCATTACTCTGTTTTTTCCGTTTTAAATTTAATTTGTGTAAATGATGGATAAATCTAAAATTTTATACGCAGAAGATGATAAAACCATAGCTTTCCTGATTCAGGACAGCCTGGAAAATTATTACGACATCGAGCATTACTCAGACGGAAAATCAGCATTTAAAGCTTTCAACGGTAACGATTTTGATCTTTGCCTGCTCGATATTATGATGCCCGAAATGAATGGTTTCGATTTAGCCGAAAAAATAAGAGATAAAAATGCTGAAATCCCGATCATTTTCACTTCTGCAAAAGCTTTAAAAGAAGACCGCATCAAAGGTTTGAAAATTGGCGCAGATGATTATCTGGTGAAACCTTTCAGCATTGAAGAACTGATCCTGAAAATTGAGATTTTCCTGAAACGCTCTAAAAAAACTGAGTCTTTTCCGCAAAAATATAACGTTGGAAACTACAGTTTTGATCCTAAAAACTATACTTTAAACGATACTCAGAATACAATTACACTCACCCAAAGAGAATCTGATCTGCTTCTGTATTTTATCCGTCACAAAAATACTGTTCTCAAAAGACAGGATATCCTGAAGGCAATCTGGGGCGATGACGATTATTTTATGGGACGAAGCCTGGATGTTTTTATCTCAAGGCTGAGAAAAGTTTTTGCCGATGAAAGTGCTGTCGTTATTGAAAATATTCACGGGATAGGTTTTCGCTTTTCTGAGAAAGTTGAAATCAAATCTCGCAGATTATTTTGATCAGGCAGATTAAAATAAAACTTAATTATTCAAATGCAACATTAATATTGTATTGATAAACCTTTATCATTCATTTTATATAAATTTACGATCCAAAATAATTTTATGAAAAACCCTGCAACCCATACTTATCTGCTTCTACTATTTTTTGGTTTAAATCTTAACGCTCAAAAATTTGAGAAACTGGTTCAATATGTCAATCCGTTGATCGGAACAGAAAAGATGGGACATACTTATCCCGGAGCAACCTCACCTTTCGGAGCTGTTCAGTTAAGCCCTGAAACCGACACTATTTCTTATGAAATGAATGGAAAATACAACGGCGATGTTTATAAATATTGTGCAGGTTATCGTTATGAAGACAAAACGATTGTTGGATTCAGCTCAACCCATTTCAGCGGAACGGGGCATTCTGATCTTGGAGATTTTCTGGTAATGCCGACTGTAGGAAAATTACAATTGAATCCAGGAACAGCAGCAAATCCTGAAAACGGCTACAGAAGCAGGTTTTCGCATCAAAATGAAAAAGCCGAAGCCGGATATTACAAAGTAAAATTAGACGATCACAATATTTTAGCAGAATTAACTTCAACAACAAGAGTGGGAGTTCATCGCTATACTTTCCCGAAATCTGATCAGGCTCATATTATTTTAGATTTAATGGCGGGAATTTACAATTACGACGGTAAAAATGTATGGACTTATGTACGTGTTGAAAACGGAAATACGATTACAGGATATCGACAAACAAACGGTTGGGCGAGAACGAGAACCGTTTATTTTGCAATGAAATTTTCAAAGCCATTTAAATCTTACGGACAAAAAAATTATGATGGAAAGCAGGTTTATAACGGTTTTTGGAGAAAGTTTGACCAGACTAAAAACTTTCCCGAAATCGCAGGAAAAAACCTTAAAATGTATTTTGATTTTGATACGAGTGAAAATGAAGCGATTGAAGTTAAATTAGCTATTTCTCCGGTTAGTCAGGCAAATGCGTTGGAAAATTTAGAAAAAGAAACCGGAAATTTATCTTTTGATCAGGTAAAAGCTCAAACTCAGGAAAGCTGGAACAAAGAACTCAATAAAATCGTTATCAAAGGTTCTGAAACTGAGAAAACAAATTTTTATACTGCGATGTATCATACTTTTATCAATCCTACGATCTACACAGATATAAACGGAGAATATAAAGGTTTAGACCAAAACATTCACAAAGCAGAAGGTTTCACCAATTACACAACATTTTCAATCTGGGATACTTATCGTGCGCTTCATCCTTTCTTTAATATTATTCAGCCGAAAAGAAACGGCGATATGGTAAAATCGATGATGGCTCATTATGATCAGTTTTCTATGAAAATGCTTCCGATCTGGTCACATTACGCAAACGACAATTGGTGTATGAGCGGTTATCACAGCGTAAGTGTGGTTGCAGATGCGATCATTAAAGGAAATTACAGCGGTGATGCAAAAGAGGCTCTGAAAGCTTGTGTAGAAACAGCAAACAAAAGAGATTATGAAGGCATCGGTTTTTACATAGACAAAGGATATATTCCTGCTGAGAAAAACGGAACTTCGGTTTCAAATACTTTGGAATATGCTTATGACGACTGGGCAATTGCTCAATTGGCAAAACATTTGGGTGAAACTGAAATTTACAATCAGTTTATCAGACGTTCCGAAAACTGGAAAAATAATTTTGATAAATCTGTAGGTTTTATGCGCCCTCGTTTAGCAGACGGAAGTTTTAAGAAAGATTTTAATGCTTTAAGCACTCACGGACAAGGCTTTATTGAGGGAAATTCCTGGAATTACAGTTTCTTCGTTCCTCAAAATCCTGATGAATTGATTCAGTTAATGGGCGGAAAGAAAAAATTTGCTTCAAAATTGGATGAATTGTTCACGATGCATTTGCCGGACGAGTTTTTTGCAGATACAGAAGATATTACGAGAGAAGGAATTATTGGTGGTTATGTTCACGGAAACGAGCCGGCTCATCATGTTGCCTATTTTTATAATTGGGCAGGACAGCCTTGGAAAACTCAGGCGCAGATCAGACGAATTTTAGAAATGCAATATAAAGCAACGCCCGATGGATTGGGCGGAAATGATGATACCGGACAAATGAGCGCTTGGTATATTTTGAGTTCGCTTGGTTTTTATCCTGTTGCTCCCGGATCTGAAGATTATGCAATTGGAAGTCCGGCGATTGATAACGCTGTTTTGAATTTGGAGAACGGAAAAGTTTTTGAAATTGAAGCGATCAATCAAAGTCCGAAAAATGTGTATGTTCAGAAAATTCTTTTAAATGGAAAAGAAATTAAAAACTTTACCCTGAAACATTCTGAAATAATGAATGGCGGAAAATTGAGTTTTTATATGGATTCTAAAGCGAAGAAATAGCTTTTTTAGCCACGAATGCACGAATTTCTTGCAAATATTTTGTTTTTGAATTTTCATTCTGAATGTTGCGAAAGCGAAATGAGGAATCTATTAAATAATTTTATTTCCCAAAAGTTTCGCAGATTTACAAAGATGATTTACGTTTGAATGATCGCCTTAATCTGCAAAATTTACGATATTAAATTAGATTTCATTAAAGCATCTTCACAGATTTTATTTTTGCTTTTTTTCAGAATATGGAAGCATAATATTTTATAGTTATTGCTAACAACCTGCTTTATTTGCAGCAATTTAAAATGCCTTTTCTATTCTGAAGGCATTTTTCTTTTGTTATACTTCATTTACTTAGTTAAAAAATGAGATTTTTGTGACTTTTATCACCGTTTCGTAGTATTCATATTTATCATTTTTGTTTTCGTAATGATTTTTATTCAGTCTAAATAATCAATTGTTATGACTAAAACTGCTGTATCTCCTTTTATTAAAACGAATAATTGCGATATTGAATTGAAAACCATTCTGTTTTACTGTTCAGAAAAAAAATGCCATCAGAAAAGTTTAAATAAAAAACGTCTGATTCCCAAACAACGCCTTTTAAGCAGCACCAAATTTTAACACCATTGTACAAAATAAATAATATGAAAGATTTCGAAGTAGCTGTTTTGAGCCTTAATAAAAATTGTTCCGATTATTTTTACAATATTATCATCACCTGCGAAAACACACAAATATTAATTAACAACCAAAGAGAATTAACATTACAGCCAAAAAAAATTATTTTTGCAAAAGGATTAGTCACTATTGATATTCTGAATGAAAAATCTACCGTTTTGCATATTGGTTTTAATGAATTTTTCACTCAGGAGTTCTCCGAAACTATTAAGACAAGGTTTAATCAGCTCTTTACCGACCATGATTTTATCATCACAGATCTGTTGCAGGATCCGTTAGATTTTCACCCAGACAGATTTAAAGATTATTCCGCAAAAAACGTAACCATATTAAGGCAGTTTGCTGCCAACAAAGTTCAGTCTCTCTTATTAGACGGGTTGTACGAACATCATCAAAACCTTATTAAGTTTTCTTGATGGTATTCATTTTTTTAAATCTTAAAATTTGCAACTGAATTTAATATTATTCCAGAAACTAAGCTGTAAACCAACCGTTTAAAACACATAAACACATTGTATGTTTCCATTTATTTCGAATTGTTTTTTTTAGAATCGTGTTTTTAAATTAATTCTATTAAAAACTGAATAAACTTCATTTTTTAAATCTGTTTTATCCAGATTTTTCCTGCACGATATGTTTTCAAAAAAGCAGAAAAGAAAATCTTAAAACACATCAAACCAAGTCTTAAAACTTTTTGATGATTTTAAAATGAAGATCATTATTAAAAAAACTTGAATTAAATTAATGTACAGAAAAACTATTGCAAAAAAGTTTGGCTTTCTTGGTAAAGATTTTCTCAATGAGTTTGAGTATAACGTTTTCATAAAAAACGTAGTTGCTAAAGACGAAATTCTGAGAGAAGGCCAAAGAAACAGGTTTGTTCCTATTTTATCCAAAGGATCGCTGAAAGTGTTTTCCCTGAATGACGGAAACGAGTTTATTCATTATTACATAAAGCCGAGCGAGAGCTGCTCTATGACGTTTTCATCTATCTTCAGCAATTACATCAGCAGCATTTATTCTGTGGCTGTAAAAGATTCGCAGCTCATCCTGATTCCTGTAGAGATATTGCACCAATGGCTTGTGAAATATCCGGAAATCAACAGAGTTTTTTACCTGGAATATAAAAACAGACTTTCAGATATAGTCTCTAAGGTAAACAACGCAATGTATTATAAGCTTGATAAAAGAATTTTCAACTTCATTAAAGATCAGGTACAGACAAACCACGGAAATCCTGTAAGAATAACCCATCAGGAAATTGCCAATAATCTAGGCACATCCAGAGAAGTTGTGAGCCGCATTTTGAAAAACCTTGAAAATGAAGGTGACATTCTAAAAACCAAAAGCGGCATCATCTATTTCGAAAAAAACAACGATTGGTAAATCCTGTCAAAGTTTTTAACCAGCTTCCTAAGATGGAGCAAAAGAATCTTCCCTAATATTTTTTTTATGATTTCTTCCCCAGTCTGAAAGCGACATAATCACAGTTTTCAGGGTTCTGCTGTAATCGGTGGAAACATATTCTACAACGACAGGCGTTTTCTCACTATGCACTACTCTTTTCACGAAACCGTTGAGTTCCAGATCTTTTAATTCATTAGAAAGCACTCTAGCAGAAATTCCACCAATCGTTCTCTGCAAATCATTAAAACGGACATTTCCGAGTTCCTGCAAAACGATAATGATTTTCAGTTTCCATTTTCCGCCAATTACATAAATGGCATCTTCTACAGCAGAAAGGCTTTCACCACATCTACCTCTGCAGACAATTTCTTCATTTTCGACAGAATTTTCCATAAAGATATTTTTTAAAACTAACTAAAAGGTTAGTACTAACCTTTTGTATACTACTTACTTTTTATAAGCAAATGTACATAATTTTGCTGAAGAAATTTTAATTCTCAAAAAAATGAAATCGTTAGCAAGCGATTCCATATGACCTTTAAAAAAATAAATTTTTACATATGAAAAACATACTTCACATTATTTCCAGCCCGAGAACGAAAGATTCAGCAAGCAGAACATTAGGAAATGCCATCGAAGAAAAATTGCAGGAAGCTTATCCTGAACATTCGGTAACAATTTTAGATTTACTCAAAACACCGTTTCCGCATCTGGGCGAAGAACAGGTTGATGCATGGTTTATTCCTGCAGAAAACAGAACTCCTGAGCAAAACGAGGCGGTAAAACGTTCGGATGATGCCATTGCGCAGTTGCAGGCTTCGGATGCGATTGTTATTTCTGTGCCAATCTACAATTTTGGAATTCCTTCTGCTTTAAAAGCGTATATTGATCATATTGCTCGTGGCGGAATGACTTTTCGATATTCTGAAAATGGTTTTGAAGGACTGGTAAAAAATAAGAAAGCGTATATCGCTGTTGCAAGCGGATCAATATTTTCTGAGGGCGATTACCAATCGTATGATTTCGTAGTTCCTTATTTGAAAAGCGTGCTTGGTTTTATCGGAATTACCAATGTAAGTGTTTTCCGTGCAGAAGGTCTGAGTCTTCCACACCTTCAGGAAACGGCTTTAGAAAAAGGAATTGAAAGTATTGTAATTGCTTAATTCAATTATTGTTAGGTTATTTTTCTCTCGCAGATCGAGCAAATTTTGCAGATTTTAAAATCTGTTTTATTAGCTAAATCTGCGAGAAAATTAAATTTTGGCTAAAGCCAATTCCATTATTCAACATAAAAAGCGGGCTAAAGCCCGCTCCTATTGATATTTATTTTTCTATTATTTCAAAAAGTTATTCCTCAACTTCAAAAAGCAGACGCTCCCCGAATTTTTGCTCATTGATTTTCCCGTTTTCATAAACCAGATTTCCGTTGACGAAAGTGTGGGTAACTTTAGAATGGAAATTCATTCCTTCCAACGGGCTCCAACCGCATTTGTAAAGAATATTTTCTTTTTCAACCGTCCAGTTTTCATTTAGATCAACCAAAACCAAATCTGCTTTGTAACCCTCTCTCACGAAACCTCTTTTTTCAATTCTGAATAAAATCGCAGGATTGTGAGCCATTTTTTCAACGATTTTTTCTAGAGAAATTTTTCCGTTTTTATAATTTTCAAGCATCACCACCAAAGAATGCTGCACCAAAGGCGCTCCGGAAGGACATTTTGTATACACATTCTGCTTTTCTTCCCAGGTATGAGGAGCGTGATCGGTTGCAATCACATCGATTCGGTCGTCAAGCAACGCTTCCCAAAGTGCGTCTTTATCTTTTTGCGTTTTTACGGCAGGATTCCATTTGATCAATCCGCCTTTTGTATCATAATCTTCATTGGTAAAAGTAAGGTGATGAACGCAAACTTCTGCTGTGATTTTTTTATCTTTTAAAGGAATATCATTTCTGAAAAGTTCCATTTCTTTAGCCGTGGAAAGGTGAAAAACGTGAAGCCTTGCCCCTGTTTTTTTTGCCAACTCAACTGCTTTTGATGAAGATTTATAACAAGCTTCTTCACTTCTGATCAAATGATGAAATTTCACAGGAATATCTTCGCCATATTCATCCAGATATTTTTGAGTGTTTGCCTTTATCGTTGCTTCATCTTCACAATGAACGGCAATCAGCATTTTTGTATTGCTGAAAATATTTTCTAAAGTTTCAGGATTGTCGACAAGCATATTTCCTGTGGAAGAACCTAAAAATAATTTAATTCCGGGAACATTTCTTGGGTTTGTTTTCAAAACTTCTTCAAGGTTATCATTGGTTCCGCCCATCATAAAACCGTAATTGGCGTACGCTTTTTGAGAAGCAATATTATATTTATCAGCCAATAATTCCTGCGTCACTGCATTGGGAACGGTATTTGGCTGATCGATAAAACTTGTCGTTCCGCCTGCAATTGCAGCTCGGGATTCGCTTTCTATTTCTCCTTTATGCGTTAATCCCGGTTCACGAAAATGTACCTGATCATCGATAACTCCGGGCAAAAGATATTTTCCGGAAGCATCAATAATCTGGTCTGCTTCTTCAGAAATCTGAGAATCAATTTTAGAGATCAGATCGTTTTCAATAAGAATATCGTTTTTGATAATTTTCCCTTCGTTGACGATCTGGACATTTTTTATAAGAATTTTCATTTTTACTTTTAGATAAGATTGATATTGCACAAATTTAATATTTTCAAAACTGATTTTTAAACATCAATCAGAAAATTATGGATTCTAATATTTACATTTGCATTTTAAAAACCTGAAATTGTATAAGAAACTATTTGGACAAACCGCTGTTTACGGGCTCAGTTCTGTGTTGGTAAGAATTTTCCCATTTCTTATTGCGCCCATCGTAACAAAAGCTTTCGGACCATCTGCTTCGTCACCTTTTGTAGATTGGTATTCTATTGCCGGAGTCATCACGGTTTTTCTTACTCACGGGATGGAAACTTCATTTTTCCGTTTTGCCCAGGAAGGTGATATCGACAAAAAAACTCTGGTTTCTACCTGCGCTCTGAGCATTTTAGGTACGGGGTTTATTTATTTGATTTTAGGATATGTTTTCAGGCAGGATCTTGCCAACGCTTTTGAAACACCGGATCAGGTCAATTATCTGGTAATTTTTCTCTTTATGCTTTCGATCGATGCATTTGCAACAATACCTTCAGCAATTTTAAGATTAGAAGGAAAACCTATACAATACATGCTTTCAAAAGTAGTTGGCGCTTTAGCATATTACTTTTTAGTAGTATTTTTCATTAAATGGCTTCCCAACTATCCTGATGGAATTTTAGGAATTAAATACAATGCTGAATTTGGTGTTGGATATGTTTTTGTAGCCAATTTAGTTCAGAGCATCATTACTTTATTAATTGTAGGAAAAGAATTTGTGAATTTTAGCATTCGTAAATTTGATTTTAAACTCTGGAAAAGAATTATGAATTATTCCTGGCCTGTAATGATTGCTGGATTAGCCGGAATTATCAATCAGACTTTAGACCGACAGTTTTTAAAATTTTGGCTTCCAAAAGAAGAAGCAAAACATCAGATCGGAGTTTATGGAGCAGTTTATAAAATTGCAACTTTCATAACGGTTTTCAGACAAGCTTACCAATTAGGAATTGAACCTTACTTTTTCTCCAGCTTTAAAGACAAAAATAATCATAAAACCTATGCTATTTTAATGGATATTTTTGTGATTTGTAACTGTTTAATTTACATGGGATTGATGGTAAATCTTCAATGGATTGCTGAAAGATATCTGGGTAATCCAGAATACTTTGAAGGAATAGAGATCATTCCGTTTGTAATGTTGGGCGCATTGTTCTTGGGAATTTATTTAAATTTATCAATCTGGTATAAACTTTCAGATCAAACGAGAGTTGGTTTGTATATTTCTTTAATAGGAGCGGCAATTACTATTTTCATCAACTTTACATTTATCCCTGAATACGGATATTGGGCAAGTGCTTTTGCGGCATTAATTACTTACACAAGTATGATGATTATTTCATACCTTTGGGGGAAATCACAATATCCCATTCATTATAATACATCCAAAATAGCAATTTATCTCTCGTTGTCTATTGCAATTTCGATGGTTTCATTTTATTATTTCCGACACAATTATTTAATTGGAAACGGATTGTTTCTTTTCTTCATTGCGTTTTTAGCATACAACGAAAGAACGATGATTAATAAAATTCTGAGAAGGGCTTAAACTAAACTTTATAAATAAAAACAAACATTCACATATGAAAATTATTGTTCCAATGGCTGGAAAAGGCTCAAGATTGAGACCACATACATTAACTGTTCCTAAACCATTGATCCCGATTGCCGGGAAACCAATTGTACAAAGATTGGTAGAAGATATTGCTAAAGTAGCAGGTGAAAAAATTGAAGAAGTAGCATTTATTATCGGAGATTTCGGAGCTGAAGTAGAAGAATCATTACTTAAGATAGCAGAAAAACTGGGTGCGAAAGGAACCATTTATCATCAGCTTGAACCTCTTGGAACGGCTCATTCAATAAAATGTGCGGAAGAATCTATGCAGGGAAATGTTGTGATCGCTTATGCAGATACGCTTTTTAGAGCAGATTTTACTTTAGATACCAATTCTGATGGTGTGATCTGGGTAAAAAAAGTAGAAGACCCTTCTGCTTTTGGTGTTGTAAAATTAGATGATTACGGTTTTATCACAGATTTCATCGAAAAACCTCAGACTTTTGTTTCAGACCTTGCTATTATCGGGATTTACTACTTTAATTCAGCAGAAAAATTAATGGCTGAAATTAACCATATTATGGATAATAATATTAAAGTAAGCGGCGAATATCAATTAACGACAGCTTTAGAAAATCTTCGTCAATCCGGTGCTAAATTTTCTTTAGGAAAAGTAGACGACTGGATGGATTGCGGAAATAAAAATGCGACTGTAGAAACCAATGGTAAAATTTTAGAATACGAAAAAGACCAGTTTACAGAATATCCTCAATCTGCTAATATTCAGAATTCCTTGATCATTCAGCCGTGTTATATCGGTGAAGGTGTTGAAATTTCAAATTCTAAGATCGGACCGTATGTTTCTTTAGGAAAAGATACTAAAGTAATCAATTCCAATATCGACAACTCGTTGATCCAAGAGAAAACAGTAATCGATCACGGAAATCTTTCCAACTCAATGATCGGTAGCTCGGCTCAGTATTTCGGAGTTGCCAGAGAAATTTCTTTGGGAGATTTTTCAGTTTTAGATTTTTTATCAAAATAAATTTAAGTAAAATAACGTTGAGAAAACCACACAATAACACTTTGTGTGGTTTGGCG